>NZ_AJQF01000261.1:0-7991 GCF_000261705.1 Bradyrhizobium genomosp. III
AGGTCGCGGAAGCCGGCCAGGCCCGCGGCAAGCGTGCGCGGGATCGGCGTCGCGCTCATCATCAGCACATGGACATTCTTGGCGAGGCCGGACAGCTTGGCCTTCTCGGCCGCGCCGAAATGCTGCTCCTCGTCGATGATGACGAGGCCGAGATCGTCGAACCTGACGTCCTTGCCACCGAGCGCCTGCGTGCCGATCACAACCTTGATCCGGCCGCTGCGCAGTCCCTCCTTGGTCTCGCGCAGCTCCGCGCCCGAGGTTGCCCGCGACAGATTTCCCACCTCGATGCCGAACGGTGCAAATCGCTTCTGGAACGTTGCGACATGCTGCCGTGCCAGCACGGTCGTCGGCACCGCGATCGCCACCTGCTTGCCCGACAGCACGACGGCGGCGGCCGCACGCAGCGCCACCTCGGTCTTGCCAAAGCCGACGTCGCCGCAGATCACCCGGTCCATCGGGTGACCGGACGCAAGATCGTCCAGCACGTCGGCTATCGCCTTGGCCTGGTCGGTCGTCGTGAAGTAAGGGAAACGCGCGACGAACTTCTCGTAGGCCGAGCCCGGCGGAACCAGCTTGTCGCCGCGCCGCTTGCGGCGCTGGCTGATGTGCTTGGCCAGCGCCTTGCCTGCCACCTGGATTTCGCGCTCGGCCTCGCCGCGGCGGGCCCACCACGTGCTGCCGTCCGCCTTGTCGAGCGAGAGCTTGCCGAGCTCGGCCGCGTAGGGCCACATCAGGGCCAGATCGGGCGGCGGCACCAGCACCGCATTGTCGCCGGCGAACTTCAGGCGGATCATCTCCCGCATTGCGCCGCCGCCGGTGTTCACGGTCTGCAGGCCGTCGAGCACGCCGAGGCCGCGCTGGAGATGGACGACCACCGTACCCTGCTCGGGCACGTCGGCATGGTCGAAGGCCGCGCTCCAGGCGCGCGCCATCGGCTGCGGATGATGCGCCCGGCTGCCGAGCACGTCGGACGCCGTCACGACGACGAGAGGCTTCTTCCCCGGCATGACGAAACCGGCATCGAGATCGGCCAGCAGCGCTGCCTCGCCGCTCCGCCCGCGCGCCGCGTCGTCCCAATCTTCGCAGCGCGGCGCCTTGAGGCCGCTCATCCGCTCCATCACGCGCAGATCGTCCTCATGCGCTGCGGCGAGGATCAGTCGCGATCCGGCCCGGCGCGTCTCCTCGACGAAGGCACGCAGCGCCTTCCGGGAGGAGGTCAATTTCGAAAACTCCGGGATGGTCTGGAAGGACGACGCGCGCGGCAACACCTTCATCCCCCGGGAGAGCTGCTTCCAGTCGCGCCGTCCGAGATATTCGCGCTCACGTTCCGCACGCGGCGCGGCCTCCTCGATCGTGTCAAACCAGCCCTCGGCATGCATCGGCACGCCGGCATCGGCAATCCATTTGGCGCGTCCGCAATAGTCGAACAGGTTCGCGCGCTTGCCGCGTTTGCCGGCAAGGCCAAGCCGCTCCGACATGGGATCGACGACAAGCTCCTTGGTCTCGAAGATGATCCTGTGCTCGTTCGGATCGAACGCCACGATCCGCCTGATCGCGCGATCCGAATGCTCGATCCGGAACGGCCCCAGCGCGCCGGCGGGAAAAATCTCGAAGGTCTGGCCGTGAAACAGCGCCCCACCCGGATAATCCGGCTCGTCATCGAGATCGTATCCGAGGGCTTCAAGGCGCGTCTCAAGATCCTGTTCGGAGAACGTGCCGCCCACCTTCAGGCTCACGCTCAGGCGCGACAGGCTCGCCGGCAGCGGCAGTCGCTCCATCACGGCTTCCGCCGTCGAGACGAGAAAGAGCGGCTTCTTGGATTTTGCAAGGCGCCTCAGAACGGAAGCTCTGCGCCCCGCCAGCTCGTGCGACGGCTCGAGCTGATCGAACGGCAGAGTGTTCAAGCGCGGAAATACCAGCACCTCACAGGAGGGGTCGAGCGCGTGAATGACACTGCCGAGCCGCTCCGCCCTGTTCTCGCTCTCGGCGAGAAAAACGATGCCGCTGCGTCCGGACTGCGTCCATTGGGCAAGCAGATGGAGTGCCAGCACGCCGAGCGGCGAAGAGGACGAGATCGCAGTTCGCTGCGCATCTTTGCTCTTCCTTGGCAGCGCCTTGCGTGGCGACGTCTTGTTCGCCGTTGTCTTGTTCGGTGACGTCTTGTGCGGTGACGCCTTCTTCGGCGGCGTCTTGGCCACCCGCGCCTTTTTGGTAAGCCTCACTTGAATCCGTTTCTGGTCGTAAGCCGTCGTCAACTGAACGCCAGCCGCCCTCATTCCGATTCGGCGACTTCTCGCCTTGCATATGGGATTTGCCCGATGAACGCACGCCTGGTGGCAACGTTCGGCGCGGCGCCGCGATCCCGACAATTTGGCTGTTGATCGAGCTCGGGCCGGAACTAGCGCGGCGCGAGATCTGCGTCTGTCGATGCGACGCTTGGCGCGATTGTAAACATTCTGCGCCCGGAGAGAAACGAAAAACCCCAGCGCTTGGAGCCACGCTGGGGCGTTTCGAGCAAAATGAACTGGTCAAGCAATGACGTCTTCATAGCAGCGATTTCACCCCGCGCTTGTGAACTGGTTCACATGTTGCGGCAAACAAACGACCCCGGTGAACCGAGGTCGCCAACCTTTGTGGGGAAGGTTTTCTCGCGGCCCGGGGGCTTTGGGGACTTAGGGATGGGCCGCGAGCCTGGATTCGACGCCTGCAGCGCCCAGTCGTTCCAAAGCCGCCGCTGGAGGTTCGCCCGCGCGGCCAATCGCGCCGGAACGGGGTACCGCGCTCCCCCGGTTTGAGCACGCCCCCGCCGCGCGCTAGGATGCCTTCTTTTACGGAGGCTCATTTGAAACCAATCTTTTTCATTGCCGCCATTGCACTGCTTGCGACGGCTCCCGCCCGCTCACAGCCGCTGGTCGATCCCAACAAGGTTGCTCCCGAATTCCGCGAGGCGGCCGAGAAGCGCCGGGCCGAGCAGTTGCGCCAGCGCGAATGCGCGCTGAAGGCGGATCTCGAGAAAGTGCTGCCCAGGGATCGCACCGCCTTTCTCAACCAGTGCCTGGACACGATGGCGGCCAAGCAATAGCGGCTGACCGTTTTCCAACCGGCCTCTTCCGCCGCCGGCCGCGGCCGATGGCGCTTGCCCGCGCGATCCGCGAGCATCCGACCACGAAGGCATTCAAGCTTTCTTCAGACATTTGGGATCATATGACGATCCATTTCCCAAAATCATTGTTGTCCGCGCATGAGTTCGGTCCAGATTCAGTGCACGCGGTGCAAGAACGTGTTTCGCGATCGCGCCGGGCGGTTGCAGGACGGCTATTCCAGACAATGTCCGAGCTGCGAAGTGGTGCTGTTCTTCGCCGAGGATTCCCAGCATCCCTTCGTCAAGCGCGCGATGCGCGATGCGCGCAAGGTCCGCAAGGAGATGCGCGAGGCCGAGGCCGCGAAGCTGGCGGCGCCCGAACCGCAGGGGCAGCAGTCGAGGAGGTTCGCCGGACGAACACGATCGGCGGGACGCGAGGACTAGCTCACCGCCGCCTCTGCTTCCTCGGAAACAGGCGGTCGCGGATATAGCGCGAGGTCGGCGTCAGACGGATGCCGCGCGGCTTCTGCCAGGCGGCGCGGTCGATCTCCTTCTTGTCGCCGATCGCCAGCCTGCCTTTAGCCGTCTTGGCAATGAAGATCGCGTCGCTCATCTTGCGACCGGAGCGCTTGTTCCTCGCCGTCACTTCCTTCCAGAGGCTGATCCTGCCGAGCTTCAGCTTGGGCAGCTCCTCCCTGATCTCCCGCCGCAGGCAGTCCTTGTCGGACTCGCGCGCGCGCTTGCGGCCGCCCGGGAACATCCAAAGGCCGTCCGACCGGCGTCTGACCAACAAGACCTTGCCGCGCCGCGCGGCAACCAGTTTGGAAGACTTCGCCATTGCTGCCGTCATTGAAACCAGAATCGTCCCGATCGTAACTTGTCTAGTCGAACAGACAAGTTCCCGGCACGTTTTGATCACAGGCCGCGATCCCTCGGGTCCTGGCGGCACGGCGGAAAGATCGCGCCGATCGAGGCAAGATCAGCCCTCGGCCGCTCCCGCCCGATCCTCGGTCCTGATCCAGGCCATCATCATCTCCCAGGCCACCGACAGGATGATCGGCCCGATGAACAGGCCGACGATGCCGTGGGCCAGCGTGCCGCCGATGACGCCGACGAAGATCACGATAGTGGGCGTGGTCAGGCCGCGCCCCATCACGAGCGGCTTCAACATGGTGTCGAGGAAGCCGACCACGACGAGAAACACGGTGAGCAGCAGCGCCGTGGTGACATCCTTGGCGGTCCAGATCCAGATGATGACAGGCAGCAGCACGAGGAAGGCGCCGATCTGCACGATCGAGAGCAGCAGCACGATGAAGGCGAGAAGGCCGGCGCTCGGCACCGCGGCGAGCTTGAAGCCGATGCCGGCGAGCAGCGCCTGCACGATCGCGACGCCGATCACCCCCTGCGCCACGGCGCGGATGGTCGCACCCGCGAGCGACAGGAAATGCTCGGTCTGCTCGGGCACGATGCGAAACAGGAAACCGCGGCTGGCCGCGACCAGCCGCGGCCCATGTGGAAACAAAAAGCCGGCCACGAACACCGACACCAGGAACTGGAGCGTGCCGACGCCGGCATCGCCCGCGAGCGAAAGCAGCGGGCCCGCCAACGGCTGGAGATACGGCGCCACCTCGCGTACCACCGCGCGGACGTTGGTGTAGGCCTGGTCCCAGAGTTCGTAGAGCAAGGGGCCGACCAGCGGCCACGATTTGAGCTGCTCGGGCGCGGCCTGAAGCGCCAGATCGCCGGTGCCGAGCTGATGCGCCAGCTCACGCACGCCGTCCACCGCGCTGATGCCAAGCCAGGTGGCCGGGCCAATGACGATACCGAGCGTGATCAGGGTCAGGATCACTGCTGCGGTCTTGGGCCGGCCGCCGAGGATTTTTGCGACCCAGCTGAAGGCCGGATAGAACGCGACCGCGAGCACGCCGCTCCAGGCCAGGATCGGCACGAACGGGCGGATGATCAGGAAGGTCCAGATGATCAGCAGGGCGAGCAGGCCGAGCCGGATCACGAGCTGGATGACATCCTCTCCCGTCAGGAGCTGACGGAGACTTTTCACGGGCACTGCTTTCCTTGCGGCATGAACGCAACTTCCGGTGCTTGCGAGGTCCAGCCGTTATTGCCAGCAACGCATCCGGCGTCAAGGCGACTGGAACTGCTCGGGGCCACGATTAGGAACACATCGGGGCCATCCCGCATTCGAAAGGCGATGACAGACCCTCCCGGAGAATCCGATGCACGCGCGGGAATGCACCGCGGCATCCGCTATTCCCTGAGGCCGAACGCCGCGCCGGGCTATTGGCAATATGCCTATGCGATCGGCGCCAGGGTCCGCTCCGGACGGGTGCAAGGCAGGCTGCGGCAGCTCGCGGTCAGGCGGGTGCAGATGCGCATCGACCGGGATATGCGAAGCGACAGCTGATCCGGCTGCGAGGTCGCGCCGATCTCGCATGGCCCGCGGCGGCGGCCGGGCGTGGCTAACGCCCGTTAACCGGATTTCCCTGCCCTGGTTTACGCCGCTGCAAACGCCCATGACTACCGTGGGTCGAGGTCAACAAAAAGCATTCCGTCAAATGGCCAACAGCATCTGGACGATCGAAGAATTCACCTGTGCGGGTTGCGGCATGAACTACACCGCGACCAGGGAAGAGCACAGCGAAGCCCACACCGGCAGCTTCAAATGCAGCATCTGCAGCGGTGTGGTGCACGCCTGGTCCGGCAAGCATCATTTTTTCGGCTGGCAGGCGGTGAAGACACGGCCGCCCGTGTTCGGCAGGCGCTGGGCCGACGTCGAGTGGTAGGCAGTCCACGGCGCTGTGATTGCGCCGCGCCGGTCATCCTGGACGGACCGGGATCGGCCGAATTGCACCGGAACCGTTTGGACTCCGTTCACCGATCGCCGCTAGATCAGGACGGATCCTCCGCGCCGAACAGCAGACATGGCCGATCTCAACGCCGTCCTTACCAGGCTCAACGACCGCCTGCTCCGCCTCGAGGGCGAGCTGTTCGTGCTGCGCTCGCTGGCGCGCGCGACGCTGACGGCGGGCGACGACCATGCGGCGCGGATGCGCAAGCTGGTCGAAGCCGCAAAGATCGCGCTCGACGACGAGGCCAAGCGCCCCCTCGACAAGCCGACACGCAAATATGTCGATGCAGCCACCGCGCTGGTGGAGGAATTGCTGGTCGAGCCGACCCCGGCTCGGCCGCTGTTCACGGTGATCGACGGCGGCCGGCGCGACTGAGCGCGCCCGCCTCAGCTCGGCGATCGATTACCGCCCGTACATGCCGGGCGCGCGTGCGCCGTTCGGAAAGCACTGTCCGCGCGAATAGTTGTAATCGTAGCCGTGCGGACAGAGGCCGCCGCCGCGTTGGCGTCCGTAGTATTCGTGCGGCCCGGGATTCCGCGTGTAGACACCCGGCGCATGATAATCGTTGGGGTAGCAGCGGCCGTTCGAGTGGTTGAAATCATAGCCGTCCGGGCATCGTCCGCCCGGAGCAGCCCTGAACTGAACTTGCTCCACCATGGGCTCCGGCGATGCCGCAGGCACGGTTGCAAAGGCAAGCAGGCCGGCCAGCGCAAGCTCGATCATGACGTCTCCTCCAAATCACGGGGACAAGCCTAGCAGGATTCGTGTCCCACGAAACAACCCGGGGATTGAGACATGGCCGGCCTGAACCATGCATGAACCGGCCTCCGACTGCGACGATGCGTCGTCCCCACGCCACGCGAGAGCCCGCCTCGCCGCCCCCGCTAGACCGGGCTGGAATTTTCCGCCTTGAGCCGGTTGAGGCCGGCCTCGATGATCGCGATCTCCTCGTCGATCTGGCCGATCGGCAGGCTGAAATCATAGCCGGACCTGCTCTTCAGATCGACCGCGAGCCGCTGCCTGTGCATCATCAGCTCGTCGAGCCCGCGCCGGTTCTTCAGCCGCACATAGCTGTCGACGATCTGCTCAATTGCGCTCGGCATGAAATCTGTCCCGGCGAAAAAGGCCCGCGCGGCGCACAAAGGCCGGCGGGACATTTTCGGTGTCGCGGTACGCAATACAAATCCGCGACGGATTCGTCGATACGCCAGGCTGGTTGAGATCGTGTTACCATTCGATGATTTCGTGATGGGTGGCACGAAAAGGCCGCTGGCGAATACGCCAGCGGCCAAAGCCGGGTTCGAAAACGGATGCGGGTTGAAATGTCGCCAGCCCCGGTGGGCGCATGTCTAGCAGCCGGCCGCGAATACCTCTGTTAAAAACCAAACACAGGAACCGGTTTTATCGCCTCCTTGCCGGCCTGTCGTGGCCGCGCGGCAACGCTAGTCCGTGACGCAGAAATAGGTGCGCGGATATCTGCGATAGGCGCCGTAGCGATAATACGGCCGGTAGGCATAGCCGCGATAGAGCGCCGGCGGCTCCTCACCGTAATAGGCACCGTGATAGAAGTTGGTGACCGTCCCTCCGGCGCAACGATAGGCGTCCCAGGTCGGCCCCACGAACGGCGCGACCCCGGTCTCCGGCGGCACGGCCGGGTACGGCCCGCCGGCATGAGCCGGAGGGGCTACGATCAGTGTCGCGAAAAGGAAAAGCCAGGCGCCTCGCATGCACTCGCTCCCGAGCCGTGCAATGCAGGTATGGAGCACTGGAACGGCCGCCTGCGCAATCGCGAAATGCATCGCGTCCCGCGCCGGCACATTGTTGATAACCGGCGCAAACGCTGCGCGGGTGGTGACAGGGCGTCCGGACGTGTTATCGGGGGATGACGCAGTTGCGAGACCGGATCGGACACCCATGCGCATTACCCTCGTCGGCTCCCGCCATTTCGGCGTGACCACCCTGAACATGCTCCGGGAGCACGGCGTCTCGGTCGTCCGGGTCGTCGTCGCCGATGCCGAGGATCGGCTCGCCGCGACCGCCAA
>NZ_AJQF01000262.1:0-6906 GCF_000261705.1 Bradyrhizobium genomosp. III
GGTCCAGGCCAATCCGAAGCTGGTGGTGGCCTCCGAGATTGCCCCCGATACCGACCTGATCATCACGGCGCACAGCCACGCCCGGATCGGCAAGGACGCGCTCGCCGCCGCCAAGTTCGGCGGGATCGGCTATCACCCCTCGCTGCTGCCACGCCATCGCGGCAAGGCCGCCGTGGAATGGACCATCAAGGAAGGCGATCCGATTGCCGGCGGCACGATCTATCATCTCGCCGACCGCATGGACGCCGGCGCCATCGCCGCCCAGGACTGGTGCTTCGTCAGGAAGGGCGAGACCGCCCGCGAACTCTGGGAGCGCGCGCTCGCTCCGCTCGGCCTCAAATTGCTGGCCGACGTGATCGATTATGCCAAGGTCCACAAGGCGCTGCCGTCCAAGACTCAGGACGAGCAGTTCGCGACTTCTGCACCGAGTCTGTCCTGACGTTTACCCTTAACGTGAGGGGGCCTTGATTCCGCTTAGAAAATCGGAACCGGGAACGCAAATAAACCATTGTTTCCACAGGAACAATTTTCGATTTGGCATTGCAACAAATTTCCGTCACATTTCGTCCGAATAAGCGTCAGCATATCAGACAAATTCAAGGACGGAATTCATGCGTTTTGGTCGCATCGCGGCGTTCTGTGCCGCTTCAGTTTTGACCGGCACCCTCGCCGCTCCCGCCCTCGCCCAGAGCCCCTATGACGGCAACTGGCAGGTCGTCATCGTCACCAAGAGCGGCACCTGCGAGCCGACCGCAAGCTCCATGCTGACAGTTGCCGACGGCAGGATCACCGCGCCCGGCGCTAACGTTTCCGGCACCATCGGTAGCGGGGGACTTGTGAAAGTTTCGATCAATGGTGCATATGCCAACGGTCAACTCAACGGCAACGCCGGATCGGGGAAGTGGAATGGAGCATCTGCAGGCATACCGTGCAGCGGGCGGTGGGAAGCATCGCGCCAGTAAACCAAGTGTGGCTCGCGCCCGGAAGCGGCGGCTGCTGATCGCGGCCGCCGTTTTGTTTGCGGCAGGGATCGCCAACTCTGAAAGCAAGGCCCAGTCCGGCCCGTTCGCCCCGATGGCAGGAAGCTGGAGCGGCGGCGGCGTCGTCACGCTGGACGACGGCTCGACCGAGCGGATCCGCTGCCGGGCCAAATACGCCCCGATCGGCCCGACCATGGAGATGTCGCTGACCTGTGCCAGCGATGCCTACAAGTTCAACCTCGGAGCCAATGTCAGGGCCGAGGGCAGCGCCATCACCGGCAACTGGTCCGAGGCCAGCCGCAACATCTCCGGCTCGCTCCAGGGCCGCGGCGGCGGCGGGAACTTCGAAGTGGTCGCCTCCGCGGCCGGCTTCAATGCCAACATCGCGCTGAAGACGAGCGGCAACAAGCAGAACGTCTCGATCCGCGCGGACAGCCAGTTCCGCGGCGCCAATATCTCGCTGTCGAAGTAAGACTGTAGAGTGACACGGCAATCGATCCGGCGCCCGCGCCGGATCGATTTTTTTATGCGTTCGGCACGAACGCCGTGACCTCGATCTCGACCTTGGCCCGCTCGTCCACGAGGCCGCCGATATAGAGCAGCGTCGAGGGCGGGAAATTGCGGCCAAGCGTCTCCTTCCAGGCTGCGCCGATACCCACGCCCGCGGCCTCGTATTCGCTGCGGCTGGTCAGATACCAGGTCAGGCGGACGATGTGCTCGGGGCCGGCACCGGCCTCGGCCAGAAGCTTGATGATCCGCTTCAGCGCGGCTCCGACCTGCACCGCCATGTCGGGCGCGTAGCTACCCGTCTCGTCGCCGCCGGTCTGGCCGGCCAGAACCACCCAGCGACCAGGGCCCTCCGCCACAACGCCGTGAGAGAAGCCGCGCGGTTTTTTCCATTCGGCCGGCTGCAAGATCTGCATGAGCGGAGTTCTCCCATTTTTTGTCGTTGTTCGTTGATGCCTTAGCACGTCGCCCTGCATCGCTGCATCCGCAGATTTGGCCGTTGCAAACGGTGGCGATGTCGTCGATACCGGCCGTCCTTTCACATTCCAACCTCCAACACCCTGCCCCCCAAACCCCTGCCCAATGAGCGCGACACCGTCCAAAACGATGGCTGCATTGTGGATGGCCGGCTGGCTGTCGCTGATGCTGGTCATGGCGGTTGCCGGGCGCGAGACCACGCGTGAGCTCAACGTCTTCCAGATCATGGAAGTGCGTTCGGTGATCGGTCTCACGCTGCTCCTGCCGCTCATCTACCGCGCCGGCGGCTTCAAGGCGGTCGCGACCAAACGCCTGCCGCAGCACCTTGCACGCAATGGGGTCCATTATTTCGCGCAGCTCGGCTGGTTCTACGCACTGACGCTGATCGGAATCGGCCAGGTCGTGGCGATCGAGTTCACCATGCCGATCTGGACTGCGGTGCTGGCCGCAACGTTCCTGTCTGAACGCATGACGGTCTGGAAGATCGCCGCCGTCGTGCTCGGCATCGTCGGCGTCGTCATGATCGTGCGGCCCGCCACCGGGGAGATCAATCCCGGCCAGCTGATCGCGCTCGGAGCCGCAATCGGCTTCAGCGTATCCATGATTCTGGCGAAATCGCTGACCCGAACCGAGAGCGCATTATCGATCCTGTTCTGGATGATCATCGTGCAGATGGTCGTGGGCCTGCTGCCGACGCTCTATGTGTGGACCTGGCCGTCAGCCTACCTTTGGGGATGGCTCTTCGTCATCGGTGTCTGCGGCACTTTCTCGCACTATTGCCTTGCCAGCGCGCTCCGATATGCCGACGCAACGATCGTGGTTCCCATGGACTTCCTCCGGGTTCCACTGACGGCGACGGTCGGCTGGCTGCTGTATTCCGAGCGGCTCGACGCCTGGACCGTGCTCGGTGCTGTGCTGATCCTGTGCGGCAATCTCCTGAATTTGAAGCCGGTCTCAGCGATTCCCGCCCGCGCGGGGTGAACCTCGCGCTGCCTCGCGCGACAAAACAAAGTGGCCGTGTGATTTGGATCACGTTGGGAAACATTCCCATCGTGCACATTCGGCCACACAGCAGCGGGTTGCATGCAACGGACCGCCGTTTCGGTGGCGCGAAGTCGGGCACTTCGTGTAGGTTCGTTGCCAATTCGTTGCTGCCTGCAATTCGATTCTGGGGATTTCAGAATGCGCTACCTCACCCTCCTCGCTTCGCTGATGTGCATGGCGCTGTCGGTCAGTGCCGCGAAGGCCGACCGCCGCGTCGCCTTCGTCGTCGGCAACGGCTCCTACAAGAACGTCGCACAATTGCCGAACCCGCCGATCGATGCCAAGGCGATGGCGTCGACGCTGCGCAATGTCGGCTTCGAGGTGATCGAAGGCTCCAATCTCAGCCGCGACCAGATGACGGAGAAGCTGCTCGACTTCGGGCGCAAGGCGCAGGGCTCCGACATCGCGCTGTTCTATTATGCCGGCCACGGCATCGCCGTCAGCGGCACCAATTACCTGCTGCCCGTCGACGCCGACATCAAGTCGGAGATGGACGTCAAGCTGGGCGCCGCCATCAACATCGACCTGACGCTCGAGCAGACCATGGGCGATGCCAAGGTCAAGCTCGTGTTCCTCGATGCCTGCCGCGACAATCCGTTCGCCGCCAAGATCAAGTCGAACTCCGCGACGCGCAGCGTCAACGTGCAGAGCGGTCTTGCCGAGATGAAATCCGGCGAAGGCACTCTCATCGCGTTCGCCACCGGCCCCGGCCAGACCGCGCTCGACGGTCAGGAGGGCAACAACAGCCCGTTCACCCGTGCGCTGATCGACAACATCACCAAGCCCGGCATCGAGATCCAGCAGGCGATGACGTCGGTGCGCGCCCAGGTCAATGAAGAGACCCGCAAGGGTCAGCTGCCCTGGGGCCACACCAACCTGACCGGCTCGGTCTATCTCAACCAGGCTCCGACAACCCAGGTCGCCAACGCGGCGCCGACCGCTTCTGGCATCGTGCCGGCGGCGAGCGGCAGCTCAGACGGCGTCGAGCTCGAATATTGGCGCTCGGTGAAAGAGTCCAACAAGCCGGAAGAGCTCAACGCCTATCTCGCCGCCTATCCCAACGGTCAGTTCAAGGCGCTGGCGCTGGCACGCCTTGCGGCCATCAAGAGCGGTCCCTCGACCGCGACGCGCACCCTCAACGCCGGCGTCGATCCTGCGACCTTCACCGACGAGGCCACCCAGCTCACCGAGGATCAGATCGGCCTCGACAAGACCCAGCGCCGCGACGTGCAGCGTCGTCTCACCGGGCTCGGCTTCGATACCAAGCAGACCGGCGTGTTCAGCGATGAGACCCGGACCGTGCTCAAGCGCTGGCAGGCCGCGCGCGGCTATCCCTCATCGGGTTACCTCAACAAGCACCAGCACAAGGCCCTGATCTCGGAGGTCCAGGCCGCCCCGCCGACCGCGAGCGACACCAGCCAGAAGGCGGCCCGCCGTGCCGCCGCGCCCGCAGGCAGCAGCGCACCGGCACCGGCACCGGCTCCCCAGCGCAGCAATCCCGGCGATGCCGCCGGCGCGGCGTTCGTGGGTGGCGTCGTCGGTGGCATGATGGGCGGCATGTTCCGCCGCTGAGATGCGGTGAGGTTGAAAACACAAAAGCCCGGCTCGCGCCGGGCTTTTTCTATTGTGCGACGGTGTCGCAGCATGCTCCTCATTGCGAGGAGCTCTTGCGACGAAGCAATCCAGAATCTCTCTGCGGATACATTTCTGGATTGCTTCGCTGCGCTTGCAATGACGAGGTTGGCTACTTCCCCGCAGCCTTGCGCAGCGCCTCGTTGATGCGGTCCTGCCAGCCGGGGCCGCCCTCCTGGAAGAACTCCAGCACGTCCTGATCGATGCGTAGCGTCACCTGCTCCTTGATCCCCGGTGCCACGTTCGGCTTCGGCGGCGCCGCGGCGACCTTGGCCGTCACCTTCTTGAACGCCGCCTCGGCCTCTGTCCTGGCATCGCCGAGTGTGCGCGGCCGCCTCGGTGGTTGATCCGCCATGTCCTAGATTCCCTCAAACAGCGCTGTCGAAAGATACCGCTCGGAGAAGGACGGCACGATCGCCAGGATGGTCTTTCCCGCCGCTTCCGGCCGCTTGCCGATCTGGAGCGCGGCCGCGATCGCCGCGCCCGAGGAGATGCCGCCCGGAATCCCCTCGTGCCGCGCCAGCGCGCGCGAGGTCTCGATCGCCGTCGTCGAGTTGACTTTCACGATCTCGTCGATCACGGCGCGATCGAGGATGTCAGGGACGAAGCCGGCGCCGATGCCCTGGATCTTGTGCGGCGTATGCTGTCCGCCCGACAGCACCGGGCTTTCCTCCGGCTCGACCGCGACGACGCGCAGTGAGGCCTTGCGTGGCTTGAGCACCTGGCCGACGCCGGTGATCGTGCCGCCGGTGCCAACGCCGGCCACGAAGAAATCGATATTGCCGCCGGTGTCGTTCCAGATTTCCTCTGCGGTGGTGCGACGGTGCACCTCGGGATTGGCGAGATTCTTGAACTGCTGCGGCATCACCGAGTTCGGCGTCGTCTTCAACAGCTCCTCGGCGGCGGCGATCGCGCCCTTCATGCCCTGCGCCGCGGGCGTCAGCACCAGCTCGGCACCGAGAAATGCCAGCATCTTGCGCCGTTCGATCGACATCGATTCCGGCATCACCAGCTTGAGGCGGTAGCCGCGCGAAGCCGCCACGAAGGCGAGCGCAATGCCGGTATTGCCGGAGGTCGGCTCGATCAGCACGGTGTCGGGATTGACGATGCCCGCCTTCTCCATCGCGATGATCATGGCCGCGCCGATGCGGTCCTTCACGCTTGCGGCCGGATTGAAATATTCAAGTTTTGCCAAAATGGTCGCGTTCACGCCGTGCATGCCGGGCAGCCGGCGCAAGCGCACAGTCGGTGTATTGCCGAAGGCCTCGACAATCGAGTCATAGATCCGGCCGCGGCCGGGTTGGTGCGCTGCACCCGTGTTGGACGATGCGTCCATGATGAACTCCCTGTGACGACATTTGCGCTTCTTACGCGGCTCATGCGCAGTTACGGATAGCCTGCGACGACACGCAAGCGACAATTGCGGCACATGTTAAATACGCTGCATCGCAAAATCGCGTGAGCTTTAATTAGCAGAAAACCAACGCATTTGTGTTGCGACCTCGTCAACTGATTCTGCTTATGTTAGACTTAGGTCTCAAAGCAGGGAGGTCACACGATGTCAGCAGTTGCTGAAGTGATGCCGACCGTAGCGCTAAGGCGTGATCCGCGTTGCAGTGAATTGCCGACCTGTCCCGTCTGCGCCGATTCCATGGTCGCCGCCGAAGCATCCGCCTACATCTCGGACCACGTCATCAGCTATCTCTGGACCTGCGACAATTGCGGCTACGGCTTCGTCACCAAGCACGCCGTCAAGCAGCGGATCGTGTGCAATTGAGCTTGGACCGTTGACCTAGCGAGGGGCGAGATCGCCCCTCGCCCAGTCCGCGCGCGTGCGCTGGTAGAACTCGTCGAACCTTCCCTGCGCGATCGCGTCCCTGATGCCCTGCATCAGGAACTGGTAGTAAGCGATATTGATTTCGGACAGCAGCATCGCGCCCAGCGTCTCGCCCGCCTTGACGAGATGGTGCAGATAGGCGCGCGCGCAGTTGCGCGCCGACGGCCATGAGCTCTCCTCATCCAGCGGACGCGGATCGTCGGCGTGGCGCGCATTGCGCAAATTCACCTGGCCGAAGCGCGTGAAGGCGACACCGTGCCGGCCATTGCGCGTCGGCATCACGCAATCGAACATGTCGATGCCGCGCTTGACGGCTTCGAGGATGTCGTCGGGCGTCCCGACGCCCATCAGATAGCGCGGGCGCTCTTTCGGCAGCAATGGTGCGGTCTCGTCGATCATCGCCAGCATCACCGCCTGCGGCTCGCCGAC
>NZ_AJQF01000263.1:0-18774 GCF_000261705.1 Bradyrhizobium genomosp. III
GAAACCGGTCGCGACGAGACCTCGCGCGCTCTCGTGGCGAAGCTGCGGGATGTCGCCGCCCTGCACGATGCCGAACAGCATATAGCCGTCGGGGGCGCTCTCGAAGGCGCGCTTGCTTCGCTCGGCCCAGCGCAGCGACAATTGCATCGCGCGCTCGATGTCGGCGCGCTCGGCCGGCAGCCGCACGCATTCGTCCATCTGCATGGCGATATCGGAGCCGAGCAAGCGCTGCACCTCGATCGAGCGCTCCGGCGACAGCTCGACCTTGGCACCGTCGATATGCGAGCGGAAGGTGACGGCGTTCTCGGTGACCTTTCGCAAGTCCGACAGCGACATCACCTGGAAACCGCCGGAATCCGTCAGCATCGGCCCGTTCCAGCCGGTGAACCGCTGCAGGCCGCCGAGGCCGGCGATCCGCTCGGCGCTCGGACGCAGCATCAGGTGATAGGTGTTGCCAAGCACGATGTCGGCGCCGGCATCGCGCACCTCGCGCCAGTGCATGCCCTTCATGGCGCCGGCGGTGCCGACCGGCATGAAGGCGGGCGTGCGCACCACGCCGTGAGGCGTGGTCAGGCGCCCGGTCCGCGCGGCGCCATCAGTGCCGAGCAATTCAAAGTGATTGGGAAGATCGTTGTCGGGATTCATGGCGGTGCTTATTGCGTGTCGGAGAAGGCCGATCAACCCGCCACGCGGCAGCCGGCGGGTGCTTCAGACTGGGACACGGTGGATTTTAGCGCCACCGCCCTTGTTAAACAAAACGATACAGTGTAGTTTTATCCTGGGGGCTGGACGAGAATGCCGCGGCAAATCTGCCGGCGGCGGTAAATGCGTGATCGCCAGCCACCGACAATGCCCTTCGCTTCCTGTTCGACTGATGTCGCCGGCCGCCCGCATGACTGGATCAGGCAGACAGGCGGCCGCCTGGCCGGATTTCTGCTCCTGGCGTGCAGCCTGGTGCTCGGCGCCTGTACCTCGCTGCCCCGCACGCCTTATACGGCCGCAGAAGCCAGCACCTCGCGCGTGCTGGAGATCGACGGCCTCAGGCGCTACGCCGACGAGCCCATCACGAAATTCAGCTTCGAGAAGGACACCAGCACCGCGACGAAGTCCTATCTGGCGCTCTCCGGCGGCGGCGCCGACGGCGCCTACGGCGTCGGCGTGCTCAACGGCTGGACCGCGGCCAGAACCCGCCCCACCTTCTCCGTCGTCTCGGGCGTGAGCACGGGCGGCCTGATCGCGCCGTTTGCGTTTCTGGGCTCGCAATACGACGACACGCTGAAGGAGGTCTATACCAGCGGCATCGCCGAGACCCTGTTGAACGATCCCAGCATCATGCGCGTGCTGTTCGGATCCGGCCTGTTCGGCAACACCAGGCTGCGCGAACTCGTCGCCCGCTATGTCGGGCCGGAGATCATGGCGCAAGTCGCGCGCGAGAATGCCAAGGGCCGGAAGCTTCTGGTGGTGACGACCGATCTCGACACCCAGCGCACCGCGATCTGGGACATGGGCAAGATCGCCGCGGTCGGCACACCCGAGGCGCTCAAACTGTTTCGCGACGTGATGGCGGCCTCCGCCAGCATTCCCCTGGTATTTCCGCCGATCATGATCGACGCCGAGGGCCAGGGCCGCAAGTTTCAGGAGATGCATGTCGACGGCGGCGTGACCGCGCCGGTGCTGACGCTGCCGGAAGCCCTGCTTTTCCAGGGCAACCGTCTGCCCGGCAACGCGAAGATGGACATCTACATCCTCGTCAACAAGAAGATCGAACGCAATTTCGAGCTGGTCTCCAATGGCACCATCGATGTCGCCTCGCGCAGCCTGTCGGCGATCACCCAGTCGCAGACGCGCTCGATCATCTTCTCGACCTATGATTTCGCCAAGCGCAACCGCCTCGGCTTCCACCTCTCCTACATCGCGCGCGAGTATCCGGCGCCGCCGTCGGAAGGGTTCGACACCGGCTATATGCGGGCGCTCTATCAATACGGTTATGACAAGGCCGCTGCCGGTCAGGCCTGGAGCTCGACAGTGCCGTGAGACGGAACGAGGCCCTGCCGAAACCGTTGACGATGCGGCCAATCCGGCCAGATTCGCGATGACGCCTCCGCTCCTGCGCGATATAGAGCGAATGACGACTGTCAGAAACGCGCAGGAATCACTGGGCATGGGATTGACTGCGACCAGGACGAGACCGGCAGGGCCGCGGCGCGAAGTGCCGAAATCCCGCGGCGGCCGGCCGACGAAAACCGCCGCCATCGAGCGCGACCTGCGGCTGATCGAGGTCGCCACCCGCCTGTTCCTGGACCGCGGCTTCGACGCCACCTCGCTGGACGCGGTCGCGGAAGCGGCCCGGGTCAGCAAGCCCACCGTCTATTCCCGCTACGGCGACAAGCGCGGCCTGTTTGCCGCCGTGCTGAGACGCGAGATCGCGCGCTGGCTTGCCCCATTGTCGGCCGCCGCCGAGACGCAGCTCTCCAGCGCCTCCGACATCTCGGTCGAGCAGCGGCTGGTCGAGATCGGGCGCGAGATGCTGACATTCACCTGCGGACCCGACGCTGTCGCCTTCAGCCGCATGATGACGTCACAGGCCATCAACTTCCCCGACGTTGCCAAGCTCGGCAAGGAGGAAGGCTGGATGAAAGCCGTCGCCACCACGGCACGTTTCTTCGACCGTCTGGTGGCGCAAGGCGCGCTCGACATCGAGGACACCACAATTGCCGCCGAGGTGTTTCTCGACGTGGTCGTCGGTCACACCCACCGCATGGCGACGTTCGGGACTGCGCTCGAATTGAAGGCCGCCGAAAAGCGGATGCGCACCGCCATCAAGCTGTTCCTCGCCGGGGCGCTAGGACCTGCCGACCGCGTCCAAAGCACCACCAAAGCCTCGTCGCGGCGACGCCCCCCGCGCTGACAATTCCGTGAGATTGCGCGCTTTCCCCATGGGAAACCGCCCGCGCCGTTGACCAAAATAAAACGATACGGTATGGTTTAGTTATAAGCGATACGGACCGCTTTTTTCCCCAGCCCCAAAAGTGGCCCGTACCGCTGAGATCGCCGTGCCGGGTACAGCCCGGTGCGGCGCTCCGCGGCCGGCCGATGCCCAAGGCCGGCCGCGAATTCTTTACGATCATCCGGCACACTCGCTGGCCGAGGGTTTCGAGCATGACGACAGCCAAACGATGGACCTCGCGATTGCTTGTGATCGCCTTGCCTGCGCTGCTCATCGTCGCGCCTGCGCGGGCGATCGTGACCGCGGGTACGCCGACCGCCCTTCACAGCGACACAGATGGTGATGCCGAGGCCGACCGCCAAGCCGTCAGCCGTGAGATCGAGCGTTTCCGCAGCTCGTCGATCTCGATCAGCCAGGCCATGTCGATCGCCGAAGCCCGGCACGCCGGCGCCACCACGGCGGATGTGAGTTTCGACGGGGCCGCCCGCGTGCCGGTGTATCGGGTGAAGACCCTGCACAACGACCGGATCTGGCGCCACACCATCAATGCCACGACCGGCGAGCTCGTCGGCGGCGAAGCCGCCCTCCCCCTCACTGAGCTCGACCACGAGGATCGCGACAACCTCGCAGCGCTCGGTGCGATCAGGCACCGCCTCGCCGATGCCGTGCGCGTCGCCGAACGCGCCGCCTCGGGCAAGGCGATCAGCGGCGGGCTGGTGCGCGAACGTGGCCGGCTGAACTTTTCGATCGTCGTCGTCAGCGGCGACGACCTCAAGGAGGTCACCCTCGAGCCGCCGGGCGCCAGGGCGAAATAGCGGGAGTCCGGCCCCGGGCATCGACCGGGGTGAAAAGCCATTGACGGGCGCAAAACTCTCCCGCATAAGTCGCCACCATGTTCACGACCACCAAACGCACGACCAAAACCACCACGGCCTCAGGGGCCCGGGGAGGCGTGCGCGCGTAGTCGTCGACTAAAACGCATCAGCTCTACGGCAAGCCCCGCCCTCGTTGGTCCGGGGCTTTTTTGTTGTCTCATTCGCAAATTCAATGGAGGACAAAGTGAGTAACGATCCCGTCGTCGCGATTGTCGGCGTCACCGGTGCGGTGGGCGCCGAATTCATCGCCACCATGGACAAGCGCGGCTTTCGCGTCGGCAAGCTCAAGGCGCTGGCCAGTGCCCGCTCGGCCGGCAAGACGGTGTCGTTCCGCGGCCAGCCGGTCGTGATCGAGGAGCTCACCGAGCGCTCCTTCGAAGGCGTCGATATCGCCCTGTTCTCCGCCGGCGGCAGCATCTCCAAGAAGTATGCGCCGATCGCGGTGAAGTCCGGCGCGGTCGTGGTCGACAATTCCTCCGCCTTCCGCATGGACCAGAACGTGCCGCTGGTGATCCCCGAGATCAACGCGAACCGCATCCGCGACCACAAGGGCATCATTGCCAACCCGAACTGCGCGGCGATTACCGCACTGGTGCCGCTGTGGCCGATCCACCAGAAGAACCGCATCAAGCGCGTGATCATCTCGACCTACCAGGCCGCTTCCGGCGCCGGCGCCGCCGCGATGGAAGAACTGGTCGAATCCACCCGCGCCAATCTCAACGGGCAGGTCTATACGCCGAAGGTGATGCCGCACCCCTACGCCTTCAATCTCTTCAACCACAACACCGCCGTCGACCCTGACACCGGCTACAACGACGAAGAGACCAAGGTCATCAAGGAGACCCGCAAGATCTTCGAGGACGAGACCATCGCGATTGGCGTCACCTGCGTGCGCGTGCCGGTGCTCCGCGCCCATTGCGAGGCCATCACCTTCGAATGCGAGAAGGAGATCACCGAGGACCAGGTCCGCGCCATCATGGCCCGGGCGCCCGGCGTGAAGGTCGTCGACGATCGCGCCAAGAACTACTTCCCGATGCCGATCGATGCCTCGGGCCAGGACGACGTCCTGGTCGGCCGCATCCGCAAGGATCTCAGCGATCCCTCCGGGCATTCGATCTCGATGTTCGTGGCGGCGGATCAGTTGCTCAAGGGCGCAGCGTTGAATGCGGTTCAGATCGCGGAGCTGTTGCCGCAGCGGGTGATGGCGTAACCGGCGCCGTAGGAACAGGTATCGTAGGGTGGGCAAAGGCGCGCAAGCGCCGTGCCCACCACTCTTCCCTATTCAAGAAAGACGTGGGCACGCTTCGCTTTGCCACCCTACAGCGCCGGCGCTTAGCCGCGCGACCTGAAGAGCAAGCACGCATCGCCATACGAATAAAACCGGTACCCGCTCGCAATCGCATGAGCATACGCCGCCTTCATCGTCTCCAGCCCCGAAAACGCCGACACCAGCATGAACAGCGTCGACTTCGGCAAATGGAAATTCGTCATCAAAATATCGACCGCGCGGAAGCGATAGCCGGGCGTGATGAAGATCGAGGTCTCGGCCGCGAAGGGCTGGATGGTGCCGTCTTCGCTCGCCGCGCTCTCGAGCAAGCGCAATGACGTGGTGCCGGCGGCGATGATGCGGCCACCATTTTTCCGCGCGCTGTTGAGCCGTTCCGCCGTCTCGGCCGAGATCGTGCCCCACTCGGCATGCATCTTGTGGCCTTCGGTGTCCTCTACCTTCACCGGCAGGAACGTACCTGCCCCGACATGCAGCGTGACCTGGTTGATGCCGACGCCACGCGCGCGCAGCGCCTGCTCCAGCGCCGGGGTGAAATGCAATCCAGCGGTCGGCGCGGCGACCGCGCCTTCGTTCACGGCGAACATGGTCTGGTAGTCGGCGAGGTCCTGATCGTCGGGCGTGCGCTTGGAGGCGATGTAGGGCGGCAGCGGTGGGCTGCCGAGGTCGGCGATGGCCTGATCCAGCGTCGGGCCGTGGAACGAGAACGACAGCGTCACCTCGCCCTCGAGGCCCTTGGCCTCGACCTCGGCATCGAGATGGCCGAGCAGGCAGACCTTGCCTTCATTGCCGAAGCGGATGCGGTCGCCAGCTGTGAGCTTCTTCGCGGGCTTCACCAGCGCCTGCCAGTGCGAGCCGTCGAGCCGCTTGATCAGGGTCGCCTCGATCTTCGGCTCGGTCTCGCGGCCGATGCGGCGGCCCTTCAATTGCGCCGCGATCACCTTGGTGTCGTTGACGACGAGCTGGTCGCCCGGCTTCAGCCATTGTGCGAGGTCGCCGATGGTCTGGTCGCGCAGCGCGCCGCTCTCCACGACCAGCATCTTCGCGGAGTCGCGCGGGCTCGCCGGGCGCAACGCGATGCGCTCGGCGGGCAGGTCGAAATCGAACAGATCGGTGCGCATGTGGGTGCCGGGCGCGACGGAGCCAGACCCTCATGGTGAGGAGGCGCGTAGCGCCGTCTCGAACCATGAAGGCCGAACTGCAGCAGGGTGGCCTTCATCCTTCGAGACGCGCGTTCCGCGCTCCTCAGGATGAGGGGCGACGCTTACTCAGCGTCCGCGGCCATCCGCGCCTTGACGATCTTGTCGGGGTTCTGCACCGGCTCGCCGCGCTTGATCTTGTCGACGTTCTCCATGCCTTCGGTGACCTTGCCCCACACCGTGTACTGGTTGTCGAGGAAGCGGGCGTCGTCGAAGCAGATGAAGAACTGGCTATCGCCGGAATCCGGGCTCGCGGCGCGCGCCATCGAGGTGGTGCCGCGCACATGCGGCTCCTTGTTGAACTCGGCCTTCAGCTTCTTGCCCGAGCCGCCGGTGCCGGTGCCCTGCGGGCAGCCGGTCTGCGCCATGAAGCCGTCGATCACGCGGTGGAACACGATGCCGTCGTAGAAGCCCTCCCGGACCAGTTCCTTGATGCGCGCGACATGGCCGGGCGCGAGGTCGGGCCGCATCTCGATGGTGACCGGCCCCTGCGTGGTCTCGAGGATCAGGGTGTTTTCGGTGGCGCTCATGCTCGTCTCTCTTGAGTTGGAGGTGAAGTCTTGTCAGGCGTTTTGCGGCTGCGGAACTGGATCGCGAATGGACGTCCCGCCGCGGCGCCGGCCATTGCCTCGGTAAATGGCATCGGCGTGCAGCGTTGCAACGCCTCCATCACCGCGATCCGGTATTGCAGCCGGTCATTGTCGGAGGCCTCCGCGGATTCATAGGAGATCCTCGGATGGCCCAGAATGTCGCCGGATCGGTTAAAGCTCACGACGACGGTGATGTCGAGTGGGCGGGCTTTGGCGGCCGGCGGCGGCTTCCAGCAGGTGCGCAGATGCCTGAAGATATCCTGGATGGTATTGACCTGCCTATCCTCGGCGGCAGCACTGGACACGCCGAGCAACAGCACCACAGCAACCAGCAGGAGCTTGTCGCCACAGCGCGCCATCGCCGTCTCCTATTTGATGTCGGAGGCGACCTGCACCTTCACCATCTTGTCGGGATCGGTCACGGCGCCGCCGGCCGAGCCGGGAGGAGCCTTCTTCAGCTTGTCGACGACGTCCATGCCCTGCACGACCTCGCCGATCACGGTGTACTGGTTATCGAGGCTGCCGCCGTCGGCGAACATGATGAAGAACTGCGAGTTGGCGCTGTCGACGCTGTCGCCGCGCCGGGCCATGCCGACGATGCCGCGGGCGAAATGCACCTTGGAGAATTCCTGCTTCAGGTTCGGATATTTCGAGCCGCCGGTGCCGTTGAAGTTCTGGCCGTCGCCGGTCTGCGCCATGAAGCCGTCCATGACGCGATGGAACGGCACGTTGTTGTAATAGCCCTCGCGCGCGAGCTGCTTGATGCGCTCGGCATGCTGGGGCGCGATATCGGTGCGCAGCTTGATGACGATGCGGCCCTTGGTGGTGTCGATGACGATGGCGTTGGCCTTGTCGAGGTTGGCCGGCAATTGCTGCGCCACCGCCGGCACCGCGAACAGAAGCGCGGCAAGAACTGCGAGAATTCGGATCATGACAACTCCGGATCAGAGAGAAAAAGGAAGCGCGCCGTTATGCGGCGAATTTTGCCTTGAGCTGGGCCACGACCTGCGGCGGGACGAAGGCCGAGACGTCCCCGCCCATGCCGGCGATCTGCCGCACCAAAGTGGCGGTGATCGGGCGAACCATGGGAGAGGCCGGCAGGAAGACCGTGTGCACCTCCGGCGCCATCGCTTCGTTCATGCCGGCGAGCTGCATCTCGTAGTCGAGATCGCTGCCGTCACGCAGGCCCCGAATCATGATCGTCGCACCGTGCTTGCGCGCCGCCGTGACCGACAAATCATCAAACGTCACAGCTTCGAGCACGCAACCAGCCTTGGCGGCCAGCGGCCCGCAGACGTCATGGAGCATCTGCAGCCGCTCCTCGGTCGAGAACAGCGGCTTCTTGCCGGGATGGACCCCGATCGCGACCACGAGCCGGTCGCACAGGGAAACGCTGTGCCGGACCACGTCCAGATGGCCGTTGGTGATGGGGTCGAAGGAACCGGGATAGAAGGCAATGCGCGGCATGGCACCCTCCTACCGCGCCCGGCCCGGCCCGGCAAGCCGGGCCGGTTCCCCAGCCGTTTCCGGCGAAATATCCCGCCGGCCGTGTCGGCGATGGCCGGTTTGTTTCGTCCTGAGAGCGACCACGAAACAAAGCGGCGCGGACACGAAACCATTTCCCGTGCCGGCGAAGACGTCCGGAAACTGGCCATGGTTACTAATCCGGCCAACGAATGACGGGCCGCACACTGGGCGTAGGCGGCCGCATCACAGGGGACTGTCAAATGATCAAGGCTCTTTCAGCGATCGCTCTGTCTGCGTGTGTCGCCGCCGCCCTTACCCTCCTGCCCGGCTTTGCCCCGAGCGTCGAGGCCAGCGTGCCGCAGCCGCTGGCCAAGAGCGACCGGCTCGATATCCGCGCCATCGGCAAGGACTGCTCGCAGCAGGCCTGGCCGAATTTCGAGGCCTCCTGCCTGCGCAAGGCCGGCACCAAGGCGAATGTCCGCGAGGCTCGCCTCGTGACCGCCAACCGCACCCCGTAGGCTGGCCTGTCAGCTTCACGTCACATAATCCCGATGGAGTTTTGCGACGTCTCGTCGCAGACTGGTTTGCTCGCGCCCGCCGGAATGGCCCGTCGGGCGCGATCCCATCGGGGGGTTGCCATTGTCCAGTACGCCCGCTGTCGCTTCCGGCCACCATCCTGATCCGCTACCGCTTGCCATGACCATGGGCGCCCTCGGGGTGGTCTATGGCGATATCGGTACCAGCCCGCTCTATGCCCTGAAGGAAGCCGCCAAGGCGGCTGCCCATGGCGGCACACTCAGTCACGATGCTGTCCTGGGGATTGCCTCGCTGATCCTCTGGGCCCTGCTGCTGATCATCTCGCTGAAATATGCGCTGCTGATCCTTCGCGCGGACAATCGCGGCGAAGGCGGCATCGTCGCGCTGCTGGCGCTGCTCCATGCCCGCCACGCCCAGCCGGGCACATGGCGCGCCCACCTCCTGGTGGTCGGGCTCGTCGGCGCGGCGCTGCTCTATGGCGACGGCGCGATCACGCCGGCCATCTCGGTGCTCTCGGCCATCGAGGGCCTCAAGGTCGACGCCCCCTCGCTTGCGCCGGCCGTGGTGCCCGTGACCGTCGCCATCCTGATCGGCCTGTTCATGATGCAGAAGCAGGGCACCGGCTTCATCGGCCGCATCTTCGGGCCGGTGATGCTGGCCTGGTTCGTCGTGCTCGCGGCGCTCGGCATCCACGGCATCGTCAAGGCGCCGGCGGTGCTGGTGGCGCTCAGCCCGCTCTACGCCTTCGACTTCCTGATCCACCAGGATTTCCACATCTCGTTCGGAATTCTCGGCGCGGCCTTTCTCGCGGTGACCGGCGGCGAGGCCATGTATGCCGACATGGGACATTTCGGCCGCCTGCCGATCCGCCTCGCCTGGTTCGCCATCTGCCTGCCCGCGCTGGTGCTGAACTATTTCGGCCAGGCCGCGCTCTTGATCACCGATCCCGCGATGATCGAGAACCCCTTCTTCCAGCTCTGCCCCGACGCCCTGCACTATCTGCTGGTCGCATTCTCGACGGTCGCGACCGTGATCGCCTCGCAGGCGATCATCTCCGGCGTGTTCTCGCTGACCCAGCAGTCGATCCAGCTCGGCTTCCTGCCGCGCATGCTGATCCGTCACACCACGAGCGACGCGATCGGCCAGATCTACGTGCCCCTGGTGAACTGGCTGCTTGCGGCTGCAACGCTCGGGGCGGTCCTGAGCTTCGGCACGTCGGACGCGCTTGCCGGCGCCTACGGCATCGCGGTGTCGCTGCTGATGGCGATCACGACGCTGCTCGCCGCGCTGGTCGCGATCCAGTGGGGCTATTCGCCCTGGCTGGTGGTGGCCGTGAATGGCGCCTTCTTCGTCATCGACGTGATCTTCTTCTCGGCCAACTCGATCAAGCTGTTCGAGGGCGGCTGGTTTCCGCTGCTGCTCGCCGGCCTCGTCGCCTTCCTGATGCTGACCTGGCGCGCCGGCGTGAAGCTGGTCGAGGCCGCGAGGGGCCGGCTGCGGCAGCCCGAGGAAGATCTGATCGAGACCGCCGTGAACAAGTGCAGCGCAAGGCTGCCCGGCACCGCCGTGTTCCTGGCCTCCGCACCGCGCGGCGTGCCGCTCGCGCTCACCCAGTTCGTCAGGCACAACCGCGTGCTGCACGAACGCGTGCTGCTGGTCACCGTGCTGATCGAGGAGCTGCCGCACATCGCGGACGAAGAACGCGGCGAGGTGATCGAGATCATTCCCGGCATCACCCGCGTGATCCTGCATTACGGCTTCATGCAGAACCCGACGATCTATGAAGGCTTGAATCTCGTCTGCCGCCAGAGCAAGCTGCCCGGCATCGACCTCTCCGACATCACCTATTATGTCGGCCGCGAGACCATCATTCCCAGCGAGGACATTCCGGGCATGTGGGTCTGGCGCGAAGGCGTGTTCGCCTTCCTCCAGCGCAACGCCGAACGCTCGGCGGCGTTCTTCGGCGTGCCGACCAAGCAGGTGGTGGAGTTCGGCACGGAGCTGGAGATTTAGCGAGCTTCGTAGTCCGGATGGAGCAAACCGCAATCCGGGATTTTCGCCAGGCGTGAGAGCCCCGGATTTCGCTTTCGCTCCATCCGGGCCGCAGGGAGTGACTTATCACTCCCCGCTCGACTCCCCGTTCGCTCCGTTCCCGCTCTCCGCTTCTTCCGTGATGTGTTCGACCGACACCACGTGCTCGTCCTCGGCGGTGTCGAACACGATCACGCCTTGCGTCGAGCGGCCGGCGATGCGGATGCCTTCGACCGGGCAGCGGATCAGCTGGCCCTTGTCGGTGACCAGCATGATCTGATCGGCATCCTCCACCGGGAAGGACGCGACCAGATTGCCGTTGCGGTTGTTGACGCTCATGGCGACGATGCCTTTGCCGCCGCGGCCGGTGGTGCGGTACTCGTAGGACAATGTCCGCTTGCCATAGCCGTTGACGGAGACGGTCAGCACGACCTGCTCCTGCGCCGACATCTCGGCGTAACGTTCCTGCGCGAGCTGGAAGCTGCCGGAGGTCTCCTCGGCCTCGGCGTCCACGGCGGCGTCTTCGGCCGCAGCTTCGCCGGCGACGGCGCGGCGCATCTTCAGGTAGGCCGAACGCTCGTCCGAGGTGGTCTCGACATGGCGCAGGATCGCCAGCGAGATCACCTTGTCGCCCTCGCCGAGCGCGATGCCCCGCACGCCCATTGAAGTGCGCCCGGTGAACACGCGCACGTCGGTGACGGGGAAGCGGATGCACTGGCCGCCAGCGCCGGTCAGCAGCACGTCGTCGCGCTCGGTGCAGATCTGCACGTCGACGATCGCTTCACTCTCGTCGAGCTTCATGGCGATGATGCCGGAGCGGCGGACGTCGACGAAGTCCGACAGCTTGTTGCGCCGGACATTGCCGCCCGTGGTGGCGAACATCACGTCGAGGTTGCCCCAGGTGGATTCGTCCTCCGGCAGCGGCATGATGGTGGTGATGCGCTCACCCTGCTCCAGCGGCAGGATGTTGATCAGCGCCTTGCCGCGCGCGTTCGGCGCGGCCATCGGCAGACGCCAGACTTTTTCCTTGTAGACCTGGCCGCGCGAGGAGAAGAACAGCACCGGCGTGTGCGTGGAAGCCACGAACAGGCGCGAGACAAAATCCTCGTCGCGGGTCTGCATGCCGGCGCGGCCCTTGCCACCGCGGCGCTGCGCCCGGTAGGCCGACAGCGGCACGCGCTTGACGTAGCCGGCGTGGGACACGGTGACGACCATGTCCTCGCGCTGGATCAGGTCCTCGTCCTCGACCTCGCCTTCCTGCTCGATGATGACGGTGCGCCGCGGTGTGGCGAACTCGGCCTTCACCTCGGCAAGCTCGGTCTTGATGATGCCCAGCACGCGCTCGCGCGAGCGCAGGATGTCGAGATAATCGGCGATCTCGCCGGCGAGCTTGTCGAGCTCGTCGCGGATTTCGTCGCGGCCGAGTGCGGTGAGGCGCTGAAGGCGCAGATCGAGAATGGCCCTGGCCTGCTCCATCGACAGCCGGATCGTGCCGTCCGCGCTGATGCGGTGACGGGGATCGTCGATCAGGGTCAGCATGTCCTCGACATCCCGGGCCGGCCAGTCGCGCGACATCAGGGTGTCGCGCGCGGTGGTCGGGTCCGGCGAGGTCCGGATCACGCGGATCATCTCGTCGATATTGGCCACCGCGATCGCGAGACCAACCAAAATATGGGCGCGATCGCGCGCCTTGGCGAGCAGGTACTTGGTGCGACGCGTGACGACCCGCTCACGGAAGTCGACGAAGATCGCGAGCAGGTCCTTCAGATGCATGATCCGAGGACGGCCGCTGTCGAGCGCCACCATGTTGACGCCGAAGCTGGTTTGCAGCGGCGTGAAACGGTACAGCTGGTTCAGCACCACATCCGGCACGGCGTCGCGTTTCAATTCGATGACGACGCGGTAACCGTCGCGGTCCGATTCATCGCGGAGGTCACCGATGCCCTCGATCTTCTTTTCCTTGACCAGCTCGGCGATGCGCTCGACCATCGTCGCCTTGTTCACCTGGTAGGGGATCTCGGTGATGATGATCGCCTCGCGCTCCTTGCGGATGGTCTCGATCGCGACCTTGCCGCGCATGACGACCGAGCCGCGGCCGAGGTGATAGGCCGCACGGATGCCCGCGCGTCCGAGAATGACGCCGCCGGTCGGGAAATCCGGTCCCGGCACGATGTTGATGAGCTCGTCGATGGTGAGCGCGGGGTTGTCGATCAGCGCGACGCAGGCGTCGATGACCTCGCCGAGATTGTGCGGCGGGATATTGGTGGCCATGCCGACCGCGATGCCGCCGGCGCCGTTGACGAGAAGGTTCGGGAACTTGGCCGGCAAGACCGACGGTTCGGTCTCGTTGTTGTCGTAGTTCGGCTGGAAGTCGACGGTGTCCTTGTCGATGTCGGCCAGCAAAGCCAGCGCGGCCTTGGTCAGGCGCGCTTCGGTGTAACGATAGGCAGCCGGGGGATCGCCGTCGACCGAGCCGAAATTGCCCTGGCCGTCGATCAGCGGCACCCGCATCGAGAAGTCCTGCGCCATGCGGACCATGGCGTCGTAGATCGACTGGTCGCCGTGCGGGTGATACTTACCGATGACGTCACCGACCACGCGGGCGGATTTGACGTACTTCTTGTCGGGCGTGTGCCCCTGCTCGTTCATCGAGAACAGGATGCGGCGGTGCACCGGCTTCAGACCGTCCCGGGCATCAGGCAGCGCCCGCGCCACGATCACGCTCATGGCGTAGTCGAGATAGGACTTCTTCATCTCCTCGAAGATGGAGACGGGGCGAATATCCGAGGGTTGCGCCGGCTGGTCGCCGGGCTTGTCGTCGTCGTCAGCCAAGGGGAAATCCGGTGAGGTTTTAGCTGGGAATCATATAGCGCATCGAGACCCTGATAACCACCCTCGCAGGCTTCAGGGAAGCGCTTTTTCCGCTTATTTTTCCAACAACTTACGGCCTTACGGAGAGCGTCTCGGAGAGACCCGGAACAGGCCTTCCGAAATCACCTCCGGGACCTCGTCAATCGCGCGGCCGGCGCGCGCCGTCGACGCGATTGCGCTGGCGCAATCCGAGTTCAACCCAAACATGAAGCGGGCCCGGAAATCCCGAGCCCTTTCTGCCGATTAGTAAGGTTTGCTGACACGAAATGGGAAGGCGCCGCTCAGCCGGCCTGCGCCCCCTCATCGTCCGGTCCCTGCTCAGAACGGGATGTCGTCGTCCATGTCGCTGTTGCGGCCACCGCCGCCGGCGGCCACGGGACGGCGCGGTGCGCTGCTGACGGGTCCGGAGGAGCCGAAATCGCCGCCCGGCTCGTCGCCGAAGCTGCCGCCTCCGCCGCCGCCGCCACGGCCGTCGAGCATCGTGAGCGTCGAGTTGAAGCCCTGGAGCACGACCTCCGTCGAGTATTTCTCGACGCCGCTCTGGTCGGTCCATTTGCGGGTCTGCAGCGCGCCCTCGATGTAAACCTTCGCGCCCTTCTTCAGGTACTGCTCGGCGACCTTGCAGAGCCCTTCATTGAAAATCACGACCCGATGCCACTCGGTCTTTTCCTTGCGCTCGCCGCTGTTCTTGTCGCGCCAGGTCTCGGAGGTCGCGATGCTCAGATTCGCGATCGGCCGCCCGTCCTGGGTGCGGCGGATTTCAGGATCCTTGCCGAGATTTCCAACCAGAATGACCTTGTTGACGCTTCCCGCCATCGCCGCTCTCCACTCCGAATGCCACTGAATTTCCTAAGGCCGAGCGCACTGCCCGCGTTCCTCTGCGCCCTGTTAGGGCGACCCTATACGCTTGCAGGGGCTGCTCAGCCCGTCACCCCCAAGGTTATCCCCACATATAGCACCGACCGGCGGTCTGTTCCAGATTTGTTCCTGCAGAAATCGCCGCCAAATGTGGAGACTGGATGGCGTCTAAATGGCGCTGTGATGGCAATTGGGATGGAACCAAATCGGGGTTCCCGTGAACGGCAAAATCACTTAACATTCATTAAGTTAGAAGTAGGTCGATTACACCCAACTGTTGCACTCCGGGCACGGACTCTGCCGCGGAATCGAGCTATCGTCGTGCTTGGAATTGATGCAATGGGCCTCGCGCCTGATAGTCCGCCTTGGGGAACTCAGAGAGGCGGACACGACTGGGGAGATTACAGTGAAGAAGATTTTGATTGGCTTTGCCGGCGCGGTTGCGCTGACCCTCTCGGCTCCGGCCGGTGCTGCCGACCTTGCAGCCCGTCCCTATACAAAGGCGCCGATCGCGCCCCCCGCTCCGATCTATACCTGGACCGGTTTCTACATTGGTGTGCAGGGCGGTGGTGCCTGGGGCCGCAGCGACGAAACCTTCTTTGGCGGTCCGAATACGGCGATCTTTGCTGGAAGTCAGAACTACGACACCACCGGCGGCTTTGTCGGTGGCGTAGTCGGCTACAACTGGCAGGCTGCCAACTGGGTGTTCGGCATCGAGGGCGACTATCACTGGGCTGACATCAACGGTCGTTCGGCCGAGATCAATGCCGGCCTCGGCGACACCTATTTCACGAGAATCCGCGGCTTCGGCGACATCAAGGGCCGTCTCGGCTACTCGACCGGCCCCGCTCTCTTGTTCGTCAGCGGCGGCGCTGCGGTCGGCGACATTCAGCATCGCTACGATGGCATCCCCGGAAACGTCTTTATCCAGAACAACACCCGCTGGGGTTGGACCGTCGGCGCCGGCGCGGAATACATGTTCGCTCCGAACTGGTCGGCCAAGGTCGAATACAACTACATCGATTTCGGCAAGAGCACGATTCAGTACAGCCCCGTCGTGACCAACCGCTCCGAGTGGACCGATACCGTTCACACGGTCAAGGCAGGTGTGAACTATCACTTCAACTGGGGTGCGCCGGTCGCCGCGCGCTACTGATATCCATCTGATATCATTGACGTCTAAGGCCGGCCTCGCGCCGGCCTTTTTCGTTTGGCGCGACATGAACGGGAGGCAATAAGTCAGTAACCATCACCTTTTCGACCGCTGTGGCTTTTCGGAGACACAACTTGCGGCTTTGGTGGTGTAAGCACGGCGTCAGTTGGGCCGTTGAGTCCGCTGCCCTTCCGGTCAGGAAGGCAACAACAGAAACTGGGACTGGGATTAGTTGAAAATGAAGAAGGTTTTGTTGGCTTCGGCCTGTTTGTTCGCTCTCGCTGCGCCCGCCTCGGCGGCCGACCTCGCAGCCCGCCCCTACACCAAGGCTCCGATCGCTCCGGCGGCGGCCGTCTACAACTGGACCGGCTTCTACCTCGGTATCGTCGGTGGCGGCGCCTGGGAAAGCGCTTCCGGCGACCCGAAGATGAAGGGTGGCTTCGTCGGTGGCACCGCCGGCTACAACTGGCAGACCGGCAACGTCGTGTTCGGCATCGAGGCCGATGGCTCCTGGGCTGACGTCAGCGCCTCGGCGACCGCTCTCGGCCTCACCGTGTCGTCCAAGACCGACGCGCTCGGCACCGTCCGCGGCCGCATCGGCTGGGCCGTCAACAACGTGCTGTTCTACGGCACCGGTGGTTACGCCTGGATCGACAACAAGGTCAGCGTCAGCGCGCTCGGCGTGACTGTCTCCGACAGCAAGTTCCACTCGGGCTGGACCGTCGGCGCCGGCGTCGAGGCGTTCTTCGCTCCGCAGTGGTCGGTCAAGGGCGAGTACCTCTATCGCAGCCTCGGTGGCGAGACCTACTTCTCCGGTCTCGGCGCTCCGATCACCACCGGCACGCTCAACTTCCACACCGTGCAGGTCGGCGTGAACTACCACTTCGGCGCCCCGGTGGTTGCCAAGTACTGATCTGCGAAGCACTGATCACTACCGACGTCACATCGTCACGAAAGGCCGGCCTCGCGCCGGCCTTTTTGTTTTTTCGCGCGCCAACCGGCTCGCTCGCGTTTTCGGAGAGATGTGGCGCCCGGGTGACACAACCTTTGGCTTTAATGGTGTAAAGCAGTGACATTAGTCGGGTCATAGGTCCGCTGGCTCTTCCGCTTTCCGGAAGGTCAGAAAGAGAAACGGAACTGGGGAATGGATATGAAGAAGCTTTTGCTGGCTTCGGCCGGTTTGTTCGCACTCAGCGCGTTGGCACCGGCCTCGGCGGCCGATTTGGCGGCCCGCCCCTACACCAAGGCTCCAGTCGCGCCGATCGCGATATACAATTGGAGCGGTTTCTACATCGGTATCAACGGCGGCGGCGCCTCGAGCCGCAATTGCTGGGACGTCAACAACATCTTCGGTGTTGCGGGTCCGGACACGGCTGAAGGCTGTCACAATGCGACCGGCGGCGTCGTCGGCGGACAGGTCGGTTATCGCTGGCAGTCGGCCAACTGGGTGTTCGGCCTTGAAGCCCAAGGCGACTGGGCCAACCTGAAGGGCTCGAATACGAGCGTGGTGCTTGGGCCGCTGGTCAACCAGACCAAGATCGACGCGCTTGGCCTGTTCACCGGCCAGGTCGGCTATGCCTGGAACAACGTGCTCTGGTACGTGAAGGGTGGCGCGGCCGTCACGCACGCCAAATATAACGGCCTGCTGGGCGGCGTGGTCCTCGACAGCGCAAGCGAGACGCGCTGGGGTGGCGCGGTCGGCACCGGCATCGAATTCGGCTTCGCACCGAACTGGTCCGTGGCGATCGAATACGACCATCTGTTCATGGGCAAGCGCAACAACTCGTTCACGATCCTCGGCGTCAACGACCGTATCGATCGGATCAAGCAGGACGTCGACATGGGCACCGTCCGCCTCAACTACACTTTCGGCGGCCCCGTGGTCGCCCGGTATTGATCTGAAGTCCTGATCGCTACCGACGTCCCATCGTCACGAAAGGCCGGCCTTGCGCCGGCCTTTTTGTTTTCGCGGCAGCTTCCCGCGCAGTTCCGCACAGCAACTGCTGCCAGATGCCGCCAGCGCGCCAACATTCCGTTGACGATTCGCAAGTCCCACTGGAAATCCGTCTCCGTTCTTCCTACGTTCGCTGACAACCCCATCGGCGCCGATCCCGGTTCCGGGCGAGCGCGCCTTTTTTATTGGCGCGGTCGCGCACCCATGGGATTCCTTGAGGGCAACTCGGATGGATGAAGTGATCAAGGCGAAGCGCCAACAACAGAACGCGGGCTCCAGCCTGCGCGCAATTACGATCCGTGGCGCGCGCGAGCACAACCTCAAGAACATCGACGTCGAGATTCCCCGCGACAAGCTGGTGGTGTTCACCGGCCTCTCCGGCTCCGGCAAATCCTCGCTCGCCTTCGACACCATCTACGCCGAGGGCCAGCGCCGATACGTCGAATCGCTGTCGGCCTATGCGCGCCAGTTCCTCGAGATGATGCAGAAGCCTGACGTCGACCAGATCGACGGCCTGTCGCCGGCGATCTCGATCGAGCAGAAGACGACGTCGAAGAACCCGCGCTCCACCGTCGGCACCGTCACCGAGATCTACGACTACATGCGCCTGCTCTGGGCCCGCGTCGGCGTGCCCTATTCGCCGGCCACGGGCCTGCCGATCGAAAGCCAGACCGTCTCGCAGATGGTCGACCGCGTGCTGGCGCTGCCCGAGGGCACCCGCCTCTATCTGCTCGCGCCCGTCGTGCGCGGTCGCAAGGGCGAGTACCGCAAGGAGCTCGCCGAATGGCTCAAGAAGGGCTTTCAGCGCGTCAAGATCGACGGCACCTTCCACGAGCTTGCGGAAGCGCCTGTTCTCGACAAGAAATTCCCGCACGACATCGACGTCGTGGTCGATCGTATCGTGGTGCGCGCCGACATCGGCCAGCGCCTCGCCGAGAGCTTTGAGACCGCGCTGAAACTCGCCGAAGGCCTCGCCGTCGTCGAATTCGCCGACGCGCCGGCGGGGG
>NZ_AJQF01000264.1:0-1118 GCF_000261705.1 Bradyrhizobium genomosp. III
ATCCACGACAAGAGCGGACCCGAGCGCATCCTGTTCTCGGAAAAGTTCGCCTGCCCGGTCTCTGGCTTCACCATTCCCGAGGTCGAGCCGCGCCTGTTCTCGTTCAACAACCCCTATGGCGCGTGTCCGGCCTGCGGCGGCCTCGGCGTCGAGCAGCATGTCGACGAAGACCTCGTCATCCCCGACAAGGAGCTCGCGATCGGTAAGGGCGCGATTGCGCCCTGGGCCAAATCGTCGTCGCCCTATTACGTGCAGACGCTGACTGCGCTCGGCAAGCACTACAAATTCACGCTGACCACCAAGTGGAAGGACCTGGCCAAGAAGACGCAGAACGCCATCCTCCACGGCTCCGGCGAGGACGAGATCAAGTTCTCCTACGAGGACGGGGTGCGCTCCTACGACACCAAGAAGCCGTTCGAGGGCGTCATCACCAACATCAACCGCCGCTATCGGGAAACCGAGAGCGAGTGGGCGCGCGAGGAGCTGGCGAAGTATTTCCACGACGTGCCCTGCGAGGGCTGCAAGGGCTTTCGGCTCAAGCCCGAGGCGCTCTGCGTCAAGATCGGCGGCAAGCATATCGGCGAGATTTCCGAGCTGTCGGTGAAGGGCGCCGGCGCATGGTTCGAGACCGTGCCCGAGGCGCTCAACGCGCAGCAGAACGAGATCGCCGGCCGCATCCTGAAGGAGATCCGCGAGCGTCTCACCTTCCTGCTCGACGTCGGCCTCAACTACCTCACGCTATCCCGCTCCTCCGGCACGCTGTCCGGCGGCGAGAGCCAGCGCATCCGCCTGGCCTCGCAGATCGGCTCGGGCCTGACGGGCGTGCTCTACGTGCTGGACGAGCCCTCGATCGGCCTGCACCAGCGCGACAACGCGCGCCTGCTCGACACCCTCAAGCGGCTGCGCGACCTCGGCAACACCGTGATCGTGGTCGAGCATGACGAGGACGCCATCCTGCTCGCCGACCACGTGCTCGACATCGGCCCCGGCGCCGGCATGCATGGCGGCAACATCATTGCCGAAGGCACGCCCGCCGAGATCATGCGCAACCCGAAATCGCTCACCGGCAAGTACCTGACCGGCGAGCTCGAGGTCGAGGTGCCGGAACGGCGGGCGCC
>NZ_AJQF01000265.1:0-3681 GCF_000261705.1 Bradyrhizobium genomosp. III
GGTCAACGCGCGCGGCAACAATCTCAAGAACGTCACCGCCGAAATTCCGCTCGGCCTGTTCACCGCCGTCACCGGCGTGTCCGGCGGCGGCAAGTCGACGCTGCTGATCGACACGCTCTACAAGTCCATCGCCCGCAAGCTGAACAATGCCAGCGAGGGCGCGGCCCCGCACGACCGCATCGAGGGCCTCGAGCACATCGACAAGATCATCGACATCGACCAGTCGCCGATCGGCCGCACCCCGCGCTCCAACCCCGCGACCTATACCGGCGCCTTCACGCCGATCCGCGAATGGTTCGCCGGCCTGCCCGAATCCAAGGCGCGCGGCTACGAGCCCGGCCGCTTCTCCTTCAACGTCAAGGGCGGCCGCTGCGAGGCGTGCCAGGGCGACGGCGTCATCAAGATCGAGATGCACTTCCTGCCCGACGTCTACGTCACCTGCGACGTCTGCAAGGGCAAGCGCTACAACCGCGAGACGCTGGAAGTCCTGTTCAAGGGCAAGAGCATCGCCGACGTGCTCGACATGACCGTCGAGGAAGCCGCCGAATTCTTCAAGGCGGTGCCGCGCGTGCGCGAGACTTTTCAGACCCTGCACCGCGTCGGGCTCGATTACATCCACGTGGGCCAACAAGCGACGACCCTCTCGGGCGGTGAAGCCCAGCGCGTCAAGCTCGCCAAGGAGCTGTCGAAGCGCGCCACCGGCCGCACGCTCTACATCCTGGACGAGCCCACCACCGGCCTGCACTTCCACGACGTCAAGAAGCTCCTGGAAGTGCTGCACGAGCTCGTCGCGCAGGGCAACACGGTCGTCGTCATCGAGCACAATCTCGAAGTCATCAAGACCGCCGACTGGGTCATCGACCTCGGCCCCGAAGGCGGCGACGGCGGCGGCGAGATCGTCGCCTGGGGCCCGCCGGAGGACATCGCCAAGGCGCCGCGGAGCTACACGGGCAAGTTTCTGGAGCCGGTGCTGAAGAAGGCGAGGAAGCCGAAGCGGCGGAGCACGAGCGAGGCGGCGGAGTGAGGCGCATCGCCTAACCGTTATCTCGACCGCGCTAAGGCGGGCTTTTCGCTTTTCCGATGGCGGTCTTAACCACGTCGCCTAGCAGGCTCAAGATTTGAGGATCAATTTGAGCAGTATCCAGCGACGAGAATGTTGATGTTCTATCAATATTCCAATGCTGAAATACTTCCTTTAGCTCTACCCAGGTTGCCTTATCGCCATAGGCCTGCAAGTAGAACTTCCCAAACGCGATCGCATGAATGCGGTCCGAGCACTTTAATGCCTCGCTGACGTAAGACTTCCCCAGTGAGAACGCATACCTTGCGCATGCAGCTAAGAGACCAATGACGACAACGCCTTTTAAGGTTGCGACTGCCAAATCTGTCCATTCGGTCGGCCTGTTTGCGTCTCCGTGCGCCAATGCAAACGCGGCAAACGCAATGCCGCTTAGAAGGGAAATGAACCCCGCGACATACCAAATGATTCCCATGACGCGGTTTCTCGCCTCGGCATTGCTTTGAGACAGCACAGCATCATCAATGTAGGAAGCGGCATTGATCTCGATTCTCTTTGCGACTTCTGCCGCTCTTTCGTCCTTAGCGGCCTTCCGGCCGACGAACTGCGAAATTGAGACCGAGATATCGGAAACAATTTTATCGAGATCTCGATCGGCCGCCATGAGAACGAGTATGTCCTGGACGACAGATGGTATTGATATGTCATCAATCAGGACGGGGATCACGAGCATCCGGTCTGATTCAACGGCGTATGCCCTAGCCGCGCCGATCTCTTGCAATACCGACGGCGACCTTATCGAGGACTGCGATATCAGCACGACGAAGAGCTCCGCCCGCCTCAGTCCTTCAGATAGGCGTGTGCGCCAATCCTGCCCTGCGGTCAAAGACTCAACATCAACTGTGATTTCATTGCCAAGCGACTTAAGACGTTCGGCCAGCTGTAGCGCGAAGTTCGCATCAGACTTCGAATAAGACAGGAATATGCGAGCCACGACTTTAACAACCAATCTGAGCTGTAAACAGACCGCCTCCTGCACGTCGCAGAGGCCGAATCTTAGTACCAATAGCTACTCACTAGACCGCTTACAACCTTTCCTTGCAAGAGACCTGCATGCAGAAGTGAGACCAGCTTGGCCGACGTAGCCCTCGCCTCCATGCCCTACACCCTCGCCATCTTCGATCTCGACGGCACGCTGGCCGATAGCTTCCCGTGGTTCCTGCGCACCGTCAACGACATCGCCGACCGCTTCGGCTTTCGCCGCGTGCGGGATGAGGACGTCGAGGAGCTGCGGCATGCCTCGACGCGCGAGATCCTCAGCCGCCTTGAGGTACCCTTGTGGAAGCTACCGGCGATCGCGCGGCATGCGCGGCGGCTGAAGGGAGAGGCAGCTAGCGAGATCCCGCTGTTTGGAGGTGTCGAGACCATGCTGCGGACGCTGGCGGACAACGGCGTGCAGCTCGCGCTGGTGACATCGGACAGCGAGGCCAATGCGCGCGAAAAGCTTGGCGAGGCCGCCGCGCTGTTTTCGCATTTCGACTGCTCGGCATCGCTGTTCGGCAAGCCCGCGAAATTCCACCGCGTCATCCGCCGCGCCGGCGTGGCGCCAAACCAGGTCGTCGCTATCGGCGACGAGGTTCGTGACATCGAGGCAGCACGCGCGGTGGGCATTGCCTGCGGCGCGGTGTGCTGGGGCTATGCGGCCCCGGCGGCGCTGCGCGCGCACGGGCCGGATCACGTGTTCGAGCGGATGGACGAGATTGCGGACGTGTTGTGTAATCGTAGGGCGGATTAGCGCAGCGTAATCCGCCGACCGATCGTCGATGCAAGATGGCGGATTACGCTGCGCTAATCCGCTCTACACACCCTACACACCCTACTCCGTCTTGCGCAGGAACGCCCCGAACGCGCGCGGGCCGTCGCCGGTCCTGATCTCGCCGATCACCTTCAGATCAGTCGCGTCGATGATATCAAGCGTGTTGCTCTCCCAGCAGGCGACGATGACGCGCTTGCCGTCGGCGGTCGCAGCGATGCCTTCGGGATAGTCGCCGACATTGATGCGCTTGACCGGCTTCAGGCTCGCCAGATCGAACACGCTGACGGTGCCGCCCTACTGGTCGGTGACGAAGCCGCGGCCCAGCGTCAGCGCCACCGCATAGGGGCGCATGCCGACCGACACGCGGCCGATCTCGCGCCCTTCGGCGATGTCGATCACGGAGACGTCGTCGGAGCCGACATTGGCGGTGTAGGCGCGCTTGCCCTCGGCATCGATGGTGACACCGAATGGTCGGGTGCCGACCTTGATGGTCGCCTTGCGCTGGCGCGTCGCCATGTCCACGACCGAGACGCTGTCATCGTCGCGGTCGGCCGAGAGCAGCAGCCTGCCGTCCGGCGTCACCGCCAGGCCCGATGGCGAGGCGCCGACCGCGATGCTGGCCGTGACGCTGCGGCTCGCGGCGTCGATCACCCGCACCGCGGCTGCATACCAATCGGCGACATAGACGGTGCGGCCATCGGGCGCCACGGCAATGCCGAGCGGCCCGCCGCCGACCTCGATCCGCCCGACCACCTGCCGGGCTGCGGCGTCCACCACCGTCACCGCCTTGGCGTCCGGGCTCGTCACATAGGCAAAGCGGCCGTCCGCGCTGACGGCGACGCCGGCC
>NZ_AJQF01000266.1:0-8013 GCF_000261705.1 Bradyrhizobium genomosp. III
GCGGCGGCGAGATCCACGACCATCAGATCGTCGCTGAGCTGGTTGGTGACGAACGCCTCCTCGGCAGCGGCGCTGCCGAGGCTGGCATGACAAAGGCTGGCGGCGAGCGCCGCCAGAACCAGCATCCGCACGATCAGCTACCGCTCTCGATCTTCTTCTTCAGGGCTTCGAGGCCGGCCTTGTAGAGCCCGCTCACCGCCTTCACCGCGGCCTCGTCGCTCAGCTCCGGCGGCGGATCGTTGTTGGGAAAGCCGCGGTAGAATGCCCCGGCCCATTCCAGCTTGGACTTGCCGTCGGAAGCCGGCGACACCGTCAACGTCGAGGAATAATTGGTCACCGGCAGCACCTTCACGTCGACCTTGGTGATCCGGTACGAATAGCTCATCATGTCGGGCTCGTATTTGTAGAGCTCCTCATCGACAGTCGCCCCGCCCGTCAGCGTCAGTTGGCGCGTCGCGCCGATCTCGTTGCCCTTCTCGCCGGTGGTCTTGGTGACAGGCGGAAGCCAGCCCATGTCCTGGAAGTTGCGGATCGCAGCCCAGACCTTGTCCTGCGGCGCGTTGATCTCGATGGTTTCCCGCACCTTCTGCCGGGTCGGCCCATGCGCCCAGGCCGCCGGTGAAAAAAACGGCCCGAAGGCTGCCGTCAAGCCTGCCGCCCCACACACAGCCAGCGCGCCAGCCACAGCCGTGCGCCGTCCAATCGTCACCCTCATCTCGTTTCCTCTTACGTCCAGTTGATCGTGCGCGACTTGGAATGCGCGCTGCGGTCATCCTAGCGCATTTTGGGGCCGAGGGGAGACCGGTTCGTGGCGCCGTTGCGGCGGAGCCCGGCGCGACCCACAAGCCCTTGCGCGACCCGGCGGGCAAAACACCCACGGGAGGGTCAACGCCACCAAATCGAAATGTTTCTCTTTATCAGAACTTCGGATTATCGTATAGACGATCATCCCAACCCGGCCGAGGGGCGCAACGCGATCGTCACGACACGCGGGATGGGACGTGGTGGACGCAGGCGGCGTCGGCGCGAAGGTGGTTTGCAGGGCGGGTCACACCGTGAGCAAGGACTAACGCGCACACGACCGGTGCAGCCTGCGTACGGCAAAATCGTGTGGTCCTGGCGCCCGGGGTCTGTGCGCCAAGTGTTGCGGTGATGTCGCGGCCCGACCGGGTGCGCGCATCAGCCATCCGCAAGGCGACGGGGGCAATAGTGCATCGCTCCCCGGGGAGAGCACGACATAAGCCGTAAACCCACTGCGCAGGGAAGGCCGGATGTTTGGCTACACCTGTATGCCGCTGTGCAGCTTTTTAAGCACACGCTTTCGCACAGTGGACCGCGGGTGCCAGCCGGCACCCGGCCTTCCCTGCGCCCTCGGCACTTTTGAGGGCGGAAAGGATCACAAAGCTCGGGCCGAACAGGCCGCGAGAACGCAAAACCGCGCGAGATCTGGATAGGAATGCGAGATGGATACAACTCTCGTGCCCCGGACGCAGCGCAGCGCCCCTTCGGCGGTGCGCTGCAGAGCCGGGGCCCATGCAACAGCGATATGTGAGGCTCCTGGGTCCCGGCTCTGCGCCGCAACGCCATAAGCGCGTTTACGCGCGTCTTCGACGCGCTATGCGCGTTGCAGCTTGTCCGGGACACCAGAGCGGAAAATGCCGCTACTCCACCTACCGTCATTGCGAGCGCAGCGAAGCAATCCAGACTGCCGCCGCGGAAAGATCCTGGATTGCTTCGTCGCAAGGGCTCCTCGCAACGACAGCGGAGAGAACAGCCGTCAGACACGTTCAGCTATTCCTCCAGCGTCGCCTCCACAAACCCGCGCGGGTCAGCACAAAACTCCCGCATCAACCGGTAATGATCCGTCTCCTCGACCGTCACCGGCTCCAGCCCATATTTCGCCAGCCGCAGCAGCCGCGCATTCGGGTAAGCCATCAGCATCGGCGAATGGGTCGCCATGATGACCTGGCAGATCCGGGAATCCTCCATGCGTCGCAGCAGCTTCAAAAACTCGATCTGGCGCGCCGGCGACAACGCCGATTCCGGCTCGTCGAAGATGAAGATGCCCTGGCGCTGACAACGCTCCTCGAAGAAGCGCAGGAAGCCTTCGCCGTGGGAGTGCGACAGGAAATCGGGACCGGCCTGGCCGGCATCACGCGCGGCCTTGTCCAGATACCGCGCGACCGAGAAAAAGCTCTCGGCACGAAAAAACCAGCCATTGCTGATCTTCGGCAGCCAGCTCGCGCGAAGCGCCTTGCCGAGCTGGCCGCCCATCTTCTCGCGCGCCTCGGAATGGTCGACCGGCATATAGCCCTTGCCGCCGCCGGCATCGTCGTAGCCGGCGAGTGATGCGATGCCCTCGAGGATCGTCGACTTCCCGGTGCCGTTCTCTCCAACGATAATCGTGATGGCAGCGTCGAAATTGAGCTCGAAATCATCCGGGAAGATGGGCAGGCAAAACGGATAGGCCTCGCGATCGTGAACTTTCGACGGGTCGAGCCAGACCCGCTTCAGATACGGTGCCGGCAGGTTGATCGTGCGATGACCTCGCCGGCTCATGGTCGTCTCTCCGTCCGTTCCGCCACCGGCGATCTCAAACCGGAACGTAACGGGAACAATGATGCCGCGCAAGTGGCAGGGGCTCCCGGCGCGAGCCCCGGTCGCAACCTAGTCCAGCGCCTCCAGCACCAGCTCCATCGTCATCAGCACGGGATTGTCGCCGCGGACCAGCCGCCCCTCCGCCAAGCCGCCGGTGTAGTCGACCAGCGCGACGTCGAGCGCCGCTTCGATCGCACCGGAGTGCCCGGGCGCGATCAGACCGGCCGTCACCGCAAGCTCGGTCGCAAACGGCTCGGTCACGCCGCCATGGCTGAAGCGCGCGCCGATGGTCGAGCCGACGCCACCATGGATCTTCGCGCGCGCGATGCCATGCGTGCGGCAGAAGTCTTCGAGGGAGCCAGCAAAATCCTGATTGGGGCGCAGCCGCAGCGCGAAGGCGCTGGCCGTGGTGCGCGCGCCGCTGCTCGCAGCCGCCACCGGCCCGAACAGCTTGAAATTGGTCTCGGGATCGGACTCGGCGGCGAACATCGCGCCATCAAGGCCGAAGGCCTCGACCTCGAACGGTTCGGCGACAACCGTCTCGTCCGGCAGCATGTGGCCACCGCTCGCCTTGCCGTCCGCCTCCGTCCACAGCCCGTGGCAGTGAAAGAACGGCACGCCGTCGCGCATGCCGAGCGTCATGCTGCCGAGCTTCGTGCGCGTCACGCCGCCGGGCCGGTACGTGTCGCTATAGAACGCCGCGTTCTCGCCGGTCTTCGACAGCGCCGGCATGACATAGGCGAACGGCCCGAGCGCGCCGTGTTGGAAGTTGAGCACGCCGCAGGCAAATCCCTCCGCCGCAAAGCCACGCCACGCGGCTTCCAGCAGCGGCAGACCTGCCGGAAGCGTGAACGAGAAGGCGCGCCCCCTCGCCTCCACCCATTGAATGCGTTCCGCGATGGGCGCGCCCGGCTGCGTGATACTCCGCATCACCTGCGCTCAGCCTGTCTTCGTCTTGTCGAGATCGAGCAGCCCGCGCGCCTCGAGCTCGTCGCGCACCATGCGCTTGGGGACCTTGCCATAGCCGGATTTCGGCAGCGCCTCCCAGAAGAAGAACCGCTTCGGCATCTTGTAGCGCGGCACCTTCGGCGAGAGGAACGCCGCCATTTCGGCTTCGCTCACTGCCTTCTCGCCGGCACGCGCCACGCAGACGGCGACGCCGACCTCGCCCCAGGTCGCATCGGGTACGCCGAGCACGGCGACCTCGCCGACCGCGGGATGCGTCAAGATCTTCTCCTCGATCTCGCGCGGATAGATGTTGGAGCCGCCGGAGATGTACATGTCGGAGGCGCGGCCCGTGATGTAGACGAACCCCTCTTCATCCATGTGGCCGAGGTCGCCGGTGCGGAACCAGCCGTTGCGGAACGCCTTCGCATTGGCTTCGGGATTGTCGTAATAGCCTGCGAGCACCGCCGGCCCGATCACGCAGATCTCGCCGCTCTGGTTGGCCGCGAGCTCGCGGCCCTCGTCGTCTTGGATCGAGACCTGCATGCCGGTGCGCTCGAAGCCGCAGGTGCCGATCTTCGCGTGCGGGCCGTCCTCGGGATCGTGCAGCGCTGCCGGCAGCACGGTGATGTTGCCGGTGACCTCGCCGAGGCCAAAATACTGCACGATGACCTTGCCGAGCTTCTTCAGCGCGGTTTTCTGATCCTCGCGATACATCGGTGCCCCCGCATAGATCACGTGACGCAGCGAGGAATGATCGTATTTGTCGACGGCGGGGTGCTCGACCATCATCTTCAGGATCGTCGGCACCGTGAAGAGATTAGCGACCCGATGGATCTCGATCAGGCGGAACGCCTCGTTGATGTCGAATTTTTCGGTCGGCAACAAGACAGTGCAGACGCCGCGCGCGGTCTGCACCAGTTGATGCACGCCGGCGCCATGCGACAGCGGCGCCACCACCAGCGAGGCGTCGTTCTCGGTGACGCCGGGCGTCAGATCGGCGAGATGGTTGGTGATCACAAAGCCCATCTGGCCGTGGGTCAGCACCGCGGCCTTGGAGCGGCCGGTGGTGCCCGAGGTGAAGAAGAACCAGCAGGGATCGTCGTGTTCGACAGCGACATTCGCGACATTGGCGCCCGCCTGCGAGGCAATGGCCTCAGCAACCGAGCGCTCGCCGAACGCGCCCTTGCCGTCGACGCTCCAGGTGAACTCGAGCGCGCCGCCTTTCACGGCCGCCGCATGCTCGGGAAAATCGACATGGCACAGAAACGCCTTGGCGCCGGAGGCCTCTGCGAGATAGGTGACCTCATCCGGCATCAGGCGGAAATTGGTGGGCACCCAGACCGCCCCGAGCCGGAACGCGGCGAACATCGAGAAGAACATCTCGGCGCCATTCTTGGAATGGACCAGGATACGGTCGCCCTTGGCAATGCCACGCGCGGCGAGCGCCGCCGCCAGCGCCGAGACCTGCGCATCGATCTGCCGCCAGCTCCAGGACTTGTCACCCCAGACGAAACCGGGACGCGCGCCATGCCGCCGCGCATTCTGGGTCAGCATGTGAGCGAGATTCATGACGCGGCGGGACATGCGCAGGGGCTGCATGGTGATTCCTCTTCGAGGGCGGACGGCGCGCTGGCCGCCGGCTCATTGCAGCCCATTTATCGCCATCGCCCGCGCCCCTGCAAGGCCGCCGGATGCACGGCTCCCCTACGGCTGCTTGAACGCAAACGGCGTCGCCGTGATCGCCTTCTGCTTGACGCAGGTCTGCGGGCCAAAGCCGCCGCAGAAGCTGCCATGAAGATCGAAGCGGACGGTGCGCGCAGCGCCGCGCTTCATCGGCGGGGCCATGATCTTGTAGCGGAGGACATAGCCGTCAAACACCGGGCGAACGTTGCCGTCCGGCAGCGCCACCAGGATGTTGATGACGCAGCCGCCAGTTCCGCAATAGGTCGTCTCGCGATCGCCGCATTTGGTGTCCTGGAAATCGACGATGTAGTCGTCGCGGCCGTCACCGGTCAGGTCGATCTTACGCACCGTATCGGGCGCGAAGGTCACCTCGCCACCGTCCTGGCTGGTGCATTCCTCGTTGGCGTAGCGCAGTGCCTTCTGCACGCCGGGCGGATAGTCGGAGGGATTGAACGGCTTTGCATCCTCCGCGCGCGCGGCGGAGACGAACAGAGCGAGCAGAAGCATCAAATAGCGCATGCGCGTTTGTCGCCGGCGCGGCCGCAATCGTTCAGGGAATTTTAAACATGATCGGCGCACCCTCGCTCAGTTCTCGCGTAAAGAGTGCCGCGTCATGGTCAAAGCGCCCGCCTTCCTCCTGTTGTCGCTGGCGCTCGCCGGATGTGCCGTGGCGCCACAGGCGCATCTGGCCTCCGATCCCGCCTTCAAGCCTGCGCGTTACGCCTGGGATGGCGCCGGCGAGGATCCCAATCGGCCGCGGGCAGCCGCACAACCAGCACGGACCGCGGCGCGATCCGAGCGCAACACATCGCAGGCCGGACTTCAGCCTCAGTCGAAGGAATGGTGGCAGGCGCAGGATGCCAGCGAGGCCGAGCAGGATGCCAGGGTCAACCGCTCCCTGGTCATCTGCCAGGGATGCCTGCGCCCGCCGCAGCAGCCCGAAGATTCCAGGCTCGCCAAAGCGGCCGATTGAACCGAACGACCTCAACATCTAACCGGCCGGCGCGACCGTGCGTTATGACTTGGTGCGCGAGGCTGGCAGCTGGAGGGGCGACAACATGAGCAACGTCATCAACAACAAGGACCACTGCCGCTACGAGCTCGCAGTGGATGGCAATCTTGCGACCGAGCATTACAAGCTCGATGGCAACGTCATCACATTCGAGCATACGGACGTGCCGAAGGAGCTCGGCGGCAAGGGCGTCGGCTCGAAGCTGGTGCAAGGCGCTCTCGACCAGGTCCGCGCCGCCGGATTGAAGCTGATCCCGCAATGCCCGTTCGTGAAGGCATGGATCGAAAAGCATCCGGACTATTCCGACCTCGTGGCGAGGTGAGAGCACAGGCCCGCCGCCCGAAGCCAGCGGGCCTGCCGACATCTACGGCCTATCGTCCGTGCTTGAGCATGTCCTGATCGTTCAGATCCCAGTCCTGCCACAGCTGAAGGATGCCCAGCAGCACCACCGCCGCGCCGAGGCTCGTGTGGTAGATGCGGAGAAAGCCGTCAGCGGAATAGCCGAGGGCGTAAGGCGAGGCGATGAGCCACAGTCCGACGAGGATCGTCGTCACCTCTTGCCAGCGCTGCAAGGCGACATATTCGAGCTGGCTGATGCCAAATACGACCAGGCCGATTGCGACCGTATTCAGGATCGCCGTCGGGTGCCCGGCAATCGCCGGATCCTGGATGGGAAACCACGGCGAAGCCACGATGAGCGCGCCGAGCAGCATCCCGCACCAGTCTTCCCATGTTCGATGAGTATTCAAGAAACCAAAGTCCGACATCGTAACCTCCTGCAAAGAGGCATACGTCTGCGGCTGGCAATCATGACACTCCGAATGTCTAGCGACCCTGCCGGCCGCATTCGGGCGTATGTCCTTGAGAGGACGTGGGAGCCGCCGTGGAACTTGCAAGGGTGTCGCCGGTAATTATTGGAGCCGGCGTGGTGTTCACCAAGGATGGCTTCTCGTACTGCGCTGCAGCTACAGGCACGCGCGTTTGCAGATATCTGCCGTGCGGCAAGCTCCCATGGCCGCGCCTTGCCAAGGACGGGGACGGGCTCCTAGATCAACGCGTCAGACGCACGGCGGAAGGATCTTGCATGGTGGCATCGGTACGGGACAACAAGGACAGGAGCCGCTTCGAATTCGATGTTGGCAACGAGGTCGCCTTCGCCAATTACCGGCTGACCCCGACGGCGGTCATCATCACCCACACCGAGACGCCCCGCGCGCTGCGCGGCCGCGGCATCGCCTCCGAGCTGATCAAGGGCGCGCTGGATTTGATCCGGCGCGACGGCCGCAAGGTGATTGCCGGCTGCGGCTTCGTCGTCGACTATCTCGACAGGCATCCGGAGGACGCGGATCTGGTCGCCTGAAAGCAAAAGGGCCCGCGCGACTGCGGGCCCTTGCGACACGACCGGCGGTCGATCAGTGCTTGCAGTCAGTGCTTGATCTCCGGCGGCAGCTTGCCGCCATTGGCGGCGAGCTTGGACATCACCTGCTTGTGCAGCCAGACGTTCATGCTGGCAGAGTCATTCATGTCGCCGCTGTAGCCGAGCTCCTTGGCGAGATCCTTGCGCGCAGCGAGGCTGGAATCGATGTCGAGCGCCTTCATCAGGTCGACGATCGAGGTACGCCATTCCAGCTTCTCGCCCTTGTGCGCGGCCACCGCCTTGTCGACGATCGCTGCCACGTCGACCGCGGCCATCGGCGCGCCTGCCGGAGCCGAAGCGTCCGGCGCGGCCCCTGCGGGCGCACTGCCCGGCGCTGCGCCACCGGCGGGGGGGG
>NZ_AJQF01000267.1:0-7461 GCF_000261705.1 Bradyrhizobium genomosp. III
TTTTCCCGAAAATGCTCATGTCTGCTCCCCGAAAAGGATCCGTTGGAAGGGCCTTGAGTGGCACTTATAGACCAAGTTACTGCGTAGCGCCCGCAAAGTTCCGCGAGCCAGCACGCAGCATCAGCTTATCTGCGGCGAAATGACGACCGAATGACACCGTCGAGTTGCGCTGCGGCATCGAATTTCACCCAAGCGTGAGGGACAGGACTCGCAAATGGGCGTACGCTTCCAGCTCAGCTCGCGATGTCATCCGGAATTCGCGTCTGGTCGGGATCGCGGGACTTCAGAGAATGGCGGCCGCTCGCGCCGTTTGCCGGCGCCGAATTCGGCCGCTCGGCAAGGGAGCTAGCGACCATGGCCACACTCTACCAGGGCAATGTCCCCACGATGGCCCAGCCCACTGATGCGGCTGGACCGGTGATCCGAACCATCCAGCTGTCCGATCTGCACGATGCGCTGAGGCGCGGCTGGGAAGATTTCAAGGCCGTGCCGAGCCACGCCATCATTCTCTGCGTGATCTATCCGGTGCTCGGCCTCGTGCTCGCCCGCGTGGTGATGGGCTATTCGGTGCTGCCACTGTTGTTTCCGCTGGCCGCCGGCTTCGCGCTGATCGGGCCCTTCGCGGCCCTCGGTCTCTACGAGCTCTCCAGCCGGCGCGAACGCTATGAGGAAGCCAGCGCCTGGGATGCGATGGAGGTGCTGCGTTCGCCCTCGTTCGGAGCGATGCTCGGCCTCGGTACGTTGCTGCTCGCGCTGTTCGTGACCTGGGTTGCGACCGCGCAGGCGATCTATGTTGCGGCGTTCGGCTATGAGGGCGTCACCGGGCTCTCGGACTTCATGACGCGCGTGCTGACGACGCAGCAGGGCTGGTGGCTGATCGTGGTCGGCTGCGGCGTCGGTTTCCTGTTCGCGCTCGCCGCGCTGTGCATCAGCGCCGTGTCGTTCCCCTTGATGCTGGACCGCCATGCCGGCGCGTTCGAGGCGATGAGCACCTCGCTGCGCGTGGTCGCCAGGAACCCGGTGCCGATGGCGGCCTGGGGCTTGATCGTCGCGGTCCTGCTCGCGCTCGGCACGATCCCGGCGTTCCTCGGCCTTGCCGTGGTGATCCCCCTGCTCGGCCATGCCACCTGGCATCTCTACCGCAAGGTGATCGTCTCGGAGCCCGGTGCACGTCCGGTGCCGCCCCCGCCGCATCGTCCGCGCAAGCCGGCTGCCGACTTCCCGGCCAACCTCTTCCCCTGGCGTAACAGGACGGACGCCTGACGATATCGTGACATGCGATCCTGCCCTGGTTCGGGCAGGATCGCGGCCTGTCGCACGCCTTGCTTTGGCCGCGGTTCCGATCGAGATTGCCGGCCGGCCAGATCGCTTCACGGAATTCATTACCTCGAATGACCTCGACGATTTCTCGTCTCGCTCTCGCAGCCTTCGCTCTCTCCGCGTCAATCCTGTCCGCCCAGCCAGCGTTCGCCGCGGTTGCCTGCGGCTCGGGCAATTTCGATGCCTGGCTTGCGGACTTCAAGACCGACGCTGCGGCCAAGGGCATTTCACAGCAGGCCATTGCATCTGGTCTCGCCGGCGTGACGCTCGATCAGAGCGTGCTCAACCGCGACCGCTCGCAAAAGGTCTTCGCCCAGACCTTCGAGGAATTTTCCGGCCGCATGGTGCCGCCGCGCCTGGAGCGCGGCTCCAACAGGATGAAGCAGTACGGCTCGGTGCTGTCGCGCATCGAGCAGACCTATGGCGTTCCCGGCGAGGTCCTGGTCGCGATCTGGGGCCTGGAGACCGATTTCGGCGTCAACACCGGCAAGTTCGCCACGATCCGCTCACTCGCAACACTGGCCTATGATTGCCGGCGCGCGGAGCAGTTTCGCGCCGAGCTGCTGGACGCGCTGCGCATCGTCCAGCGCGGCGATCTCGTGCCAGCCGAGATGAAGGGCGCCTGGGCAGGCGAGCTCGGCCAGACCCAGTTCATGCCGTCGTCCTGGATGAAATACGCCGTCGATTTCGACGGCAACGGCAAGCGCGACCTCCTGCACAACGCGCCCGACGTGCTCGCCTCCACCGCCAATTATCTTGCCGGCTATGGCTGGCAAAAGGGCAAGGATTGGCAGCCGGGCAGTCCGAATTTCGCGGTGCTGCAGCAGTGGAACAAGAGCGAGGTCTATTCCAAGACTGTCGCCTATTTCGCCACCCAGCTGGCGCGCGCCCCCTAAACACCCATCAACAAACGCGTAGGGGCCGATCGCCCGGCGACCGGCCCTCTCTTGTGCGTCTACCTACCCATCACTTGCCCATGGTGGCGTGCATCGCCTTGTTAAGATGCGCGCCGCACGCACCCATCTTGCCATTGAGCAGCGAATCCTGCGCAGCCGCGATCTCCTTCTGCGCGACGAACTTGCTGTCACCGTCGGCCATGTTCTCGATCGCGGTCTCCGTCTTCTCCAGGTTGGCCGAGCTGCAACCGCCCGTGGCATGCTTGGCGGCTTGGGCCGGCGCAACGGCGAACGCGACGGCGGCAATTGCGATAACCCCGAGTAACTTCGTCATGACGTTACCTTCCTTCTCTTGATCTTGGGACAGACCCGGCGACATTGCCGGAATCTGCAACATGACTTTCCTCCCGACGCGGCAACTTGCCGCAATAAATTCCCCGCGAGAATTGCGTGATGTTGCGCGCCGCGCAGAGCCGCATGCGAAATTTCTGATTTTCATTACATCTCGGTAATCATCGCCACACGCTCGGCGTGTGTGCGCTGCGTTATCTTGGGTGCGAATGGGCCGTTCCGCTGCATTTCGTCGCCAACCCTGCTCCGGCAAAGCCCCTAGGACCATTACAAGAAGTGAATTTAAATTCAGATCGGCGAGGTCTGCCTCATGCGAATCACGCATGCCGGACTTGGGTATAGAAGCTGAGCGTCCGACTTGCCGGTGACAGGAACGCAACCTATTTCGGCTATGATCTAGATCAATCGACAGCTCTTAAATCCGTGATTTCACGGGAGTTTGTCGCTAGATTCGGTCCATACCGTCCAAGCCTTGAACGGGACTGGCGAGAGGTTAAGCGTCCCTTACCCATGGTATGCGCTACTCGCTTAGCTGCATCGCAACATCGGAACTTTCGCACTGCACCACTCTCACCTATATTCATTTCAACGATGCAGCCCGGGCAAGGGCTGAATCGAACTACAGGAGACTACCAATGCTGCTCTCGCTCATCCGCATGATCCAGGCCTTCCGGGACTATCAGCGCAATGTTGCCGAGCTGTCCCAGCTCAGCGATCGCGAACTGGCCGATATCGGCCTCGATCGCTCGGACATCCCGCGCGTTGCCGCCGGTCAGTATCAGGGCTGATATCGTTTCAGCCCTTCCACCGGAACGGACCGATAGCGCCCGCCTCGTGCGGGCGTTGTCGCATCTAGCGGCAGAAAACTCGATCTCGGCGATTCCACTCCCCGCCGAAAAGCGCTACCTGTCCGCCCCATGACAGGACCTCAATCCAACATCGTGCACGTGATCGGCGCCGGCCTTGCCGGCTCTGAAGCCGCCTGGCAGGTGGCCAAGGCCGGCGTGCCCGTGGTGCTGCACGAGATGCGGCCGACCCGCATGACCGAAGCGCACCGCACCGACGGGCTCGCAGAGCTCGTCTGTTCCAATTCGTTCCGCTCGGACGACGCCGCCAACAACGCCGTCGGCCTGCTGCATGCCGAAATGCGCCGGCTCGATTCGCTGGTCATGCGTGCAGCCGACGCCAACCAGGTGCCTGCTGGCGGCGCTCTCGCCGTCGACCGCGACGGCTTCTCCGCGGCCGTCACCGAGGCGCTGAACGACCATCCCCTGATCCAGATCGCCCGTGGCGAGGTCAAGGGCCTGCCGCCGGCCGATTGGAGCAACGTCATCGTTGCAACCGGTCCCCTCACCTCGGCTCCACTGGCCGATGCCATCCGCGAGCTGACCGACGAGAACGCGCTCGCCTTCTTCGACGCGATCGCGCCGATCGCGCATCGTGAATCCATCGACATGTCGGTGGCCTGGTTCCAGTCGCGCTACGACAAGGTCGGCCCCGGCGGCACCGGCGCGGACTACATCAACTGCCCGATGACCAAGGAGCAGTATGACGGCTTCGTCGCTGCGCTCATCGCCGGCGAGAAGACCGAGTTCAAGGAGTGGGAGACCAACACACCCTATTTCGACGGCTGTCTGCCGATCGAAGTGATGGCGGAGCGCGGCCCCGAGACTTTGCGCCACGGCCCGATGAAGCCGGTCGGCCTCACCAATCCGCACGATCCCACGACCAAAGCCTACGCCATCGTGCAGCTGCGCCAGGACAACAAGCTGGGCACGCTCTACAACATCGTCGGCTTCCAGACGAAGCTGAAGTATGGCGAGCAGCAGCGCATCTTCCGCACCATTCCCGGGCTGGAGAAGGCCGAATTCGCCCGCCTCGGCGGCCTGCATCGCAACACCTTCCTGAACTCGCCAAAGCTTCTCGACAGTCAGCTGCGCCTGCGCGCGCAGCCGCGGCTGCGCTTCGCCGGCCAGATGACGGGCTGCGAGGGCTATGTGGAATCGGCCAGCGTCGGCCTGATCGCGGGTCTCTATGCAGCGGCGGACGCGCGCGGCGAGACGCTTGTCAGCCCGCCGGGCACGACCGCGCTCGGATCGCTGCTCGGCCACATCACCGGCGGCCATATCGAGACCATCGAGCCCGGCACACGGTCGTTCCAGCCGATGAACATCAATTTCGGTCTATTCCCACCGCTTGCGACCGCGCCGACGAAGAAACCCGACGGCACGCGCCTGCGCGGTAACGAGAAGACGGTGGCCAAGAAGCAGGCGATGAGCGCACTGGCACTCGCCGATCTCGATCGCTGGATCGCCGATCATTTGCGCATTGCCGCAGCCGCGTGAGTTTGCGATGAGCCTCCCCAAAGACGACGCCGCGACGCTCTCGGCGCGCTGGACCGAGGGCGTGCTGCTCAAGCGCGACGTGTTCTCGACCGTCGAGCGCGGGCGCTTCCGCGGCGAGAGCGGCGAGGTCGATGCCGTGCTGCGCCGGCTCGACGAAGTGCCGTGGTGGTCGTTTCTCCTGGCGCGCCATCTGTTCGCCCGCGAGAAGCACGCTCTGGCGCTCGCCAAAGGCCTCAACGTTGGTCCGGAGCTGCTGTGGGCCGGACGCCGTGCGCTGGTGCGCGGCTTCGTCGACGGCGTCGCTTTGCATCTGGCAAAGCCGCATGGCGACCTCGCCTATTTCCGCTCGGCCAAGGCGGCCCTGCGCCGGCTGCGCCGCGCCGGTATCTGCCACAACGATCTTGCCAAGGAACAGAACGGGCTGGTCGGCCGCGACGGCCTCGCCTATGTCACCGACTTCCAGCTCGCCGCCTGCTTTGCACGGCGCGGCCGGCTCTATCGCATCCTGGCCTATGAAGACCTCCGGCATCTGCTCAAACACAAGCGCTCCTACGCACCTGAGGCGCTGACGCCGCGCGAGCGAAAGATCCTTGCGAAGAAGTCATTCGCCGCCAGCCTGTGGCTTGTCACCGGCAAGAAGGTCTACCGCGCGATCACGCGCGGCCTGTTCAACTTCACCGATCGCGAGGGCGGCGGCCGCAGGCTCGTGAATGACGCGCCGGTGCTGACCGAGCTGATCCGCAAAAACCCGGCCGTGCGCGACACCGCCATCGTGGCTTTCGCGGACCGCCGCTCCGGCGTCGGGCTCTATGCCTTCGTCGAAGCCGACCAGGCCACGCTCGAAGGCCAGTTGCGGAACGAGCTTGCGGCCGCAAAGGGGCCGAAACCGCCGGAGCACATCCAGGTGGTGCACGCGCTGCCGCGCGACGCCGGCGGCAAGCCGCGCACCGAGATCCTGCAACTGGTTGCCATGAACCAGCTCGACCTGATCGAGCCGATGATGAAGAACGACCAGGACCGCGCTTTCCTCAAGGACATCCTGGAACAGCGAAAAAATCTGCGCGACCGCTTCAACTTCGAGGCGGATCTGCCAACTCACTGACGGCCCCCCCTCGCCTTGAAGCGTCCACATTGGCGATAGAGAAGCGGTCGGACAAGGCAGGCGCGGCGGGGTCATGGGCGCTCGGGGGACGATGATGCATCATCTGGTGGGCGGCCTGATTGCCGGCCTTCTGCTGCTGGCGGCCGCGCCCGCAATGGCCGAGACCCCGGCCGAGCTGATCTCCAGCTTCCGCCTCAAGCACGGTGAAGTTCGCGTCGTCCGCGATTCCACCCTCGACCGCATCGCCATGGACCAGGCCCGCGCGATGGCGGCGAAAGATGACCTCAGTCACGACGCGCTCGGCCCCTTCAACCGCCGCGTCGCGCCCGCCGGCGCGGGCCGCGCCGCAGAGAACATCGCCTACGGCTACGACAATTTCGAGAAGACCCTGGGACAGTGGATCGACTCGTCCGGGCACCGCAAGAACCTGTTGCTGCACAACGCCTCCCGCGTCGGCATCGCCAGCGCCAGGAATGCCAGCGGCAAGCGCACCTATTGGGCCATGGTGATCGCCGGCGATTATGAGCCGAAGGGCAAGGGCAAGAAGAACAAGGACAAGGAGCCCCTAATTGCCGTGAAGCGGGAAGCTGCGCCTGCGAGCAAGCCCAAATCGAGCAACTGCCACGTCAAGCTGCTCGGCCTCTGCATCTAAGATCCAGCCGACGTCCCTGGCCTGACGTCTTGCTCGGCCCCTTCGGCGCGTCTAATTCATGCATGAGGGATCGCGAGAAGTGGAGGCGTTGGTGATCGACATCGACCAAATTCGGTCTGACACACCGGCCGCCAGTCGGCTCGCGTATCTCCACAATGCGGGGGCGGCGCTCATGCCGACTTCCGTTGTCGCGGCGATGAAGCAGCATATCGATCTGGAAAGCGAGATCGGAGGCTATGCGGCCGCGGATCGCGAGACCGACCGGCTCGAAGCGGTCTACGGCTCGGTGGCGCGTCTGCTGAATGCCGCACCCGACGAGATCGCGCTCGTGGAGAACGCGACGGTCGCCTGGCAGATGGCGTTCTACGCGCTTCCGTTTCGCAAGGGTGACCGCATCCTGACTGCTGAGGCGGAATACGCGGCCAATTATGTCGCGTTCTTACAGGTCTCCAAGAGGACCGGCGCGACGATCGACGTCGTGCCGAGCGATGCCAGCGGCGAGCTCGACGTTGACGCGCTCGAGCGCATGATCGATGAGCGCGTAAAGCTCATCGCGATCACCTGGGTCCCGACCAATGGCGGACTGGTCAATCCGGCGGCAGCGGTCGGCAAGATCGCGCGGGCACGCGGCATTCCCTATCTGCTCGACGCCTGCCAGGCGGTCGGCCAGATGACGGTCGACGTCGAAGCCATCGGCTGTGACATGCTGTCGGCCACGGGTCGCAAATTCCTGCGCGGCCCGCGCGGCACCGGCTTTCTCTACGTTCGCCGCGCACTGCTGCAACGGCTCCCGCC
>NZ_AJQF01000268.1:0-20345 GCF_000261705.1 Bradyrhizobium genomosp. III
CCTGGGTCTCGCGCGATGAATATCGGCTTCGCGACGATGCACGCCGCTTCGAGACCTGGGAGAACAATTACGCGGCCCGGCTGGGCCTCGGCGCCGCCGTCGACTACGCCCTGGAGATCGGCATCGCTCCGATCGAACAACGCTGCCGAATGCTTGCCGGCCGTCTTCGCAACGGCCTCGCGGCCCTTCCCGGCATCACCATTCGCGACCTCGGACGCGCGCCGGGTGCCATCGTCAGCTTCACGCTGGACGGGCACGAGGCGGACGCCGTTGTCGCCAGTGCCGCTGCAGCAGGCATCACCATCGGCGCTTCAGATCCGTCGAGCACGCGCATCGATGCCGAACTTCGCGCCTTGCCGCATGTCGTGCGGGCATCGCCGCATTATTACAACACGGAAGCCGAGATCGATCGGCTGATCGCTCATCTGGCGGATCTGGCGGCACGGTAACAAAAGGCCGGCGCGGCCGGGCCTTGAAGTCGGTCCACAGTCGCGCCGTCTGGGCTTCAAGCTCTTGTCGTCAGCGCCGAGAGCTGGTCGGTATCGAAGCGGGCGCGTAGCTCGCTGATGGCCTTCGCATCCGGGCGACCGCTTGCTGTCAGCTTCGCCAGCTCCTCGAAGTAATGCTCGTGTCCCGGCGGGGATACGGTCATGAGCACACGCGCGGGCTTCTCGCTCGCGTTGGTGATGTTGTGGGGAACACCGGGAGGAATGAAGAGGAAGGTTCCTGGGGTTGCCCGGACAATCTCATCCCCGACGAACCATTCACACTCGCCTTCGAGCATGTAGAAGGTCTCCTCCTGAACACGATGAACGTGCCGGCCGGTGGCGAATCCTGCCGGAATTGTCCAGTCGAACATGCTCGTGTGCCTGGTGTCCTCGCCCGTCACCAGGAAGGCCATTGGTTGGCCGCGCAGCGTGACCCCCTCGGTCTCGCCGGGCCTGCGGATGACGTGTTTCGCGGTCATGTACACCTCCATCGCTGTTGCAGCGTTCCTCACGGCTCGCGCGATGGTGGTCCCGTCCAGCCGGAAAGTCGCGAAGCAGTTCGGAAAACGTTGCAAAAAACCTGCGAAATGTGGCCTTCTTCGGCGATGGCCACGATCCTTGAATTTGGTCCCTTTCGGCTCGATGGCGATGCGGGGATCCTGTTCCACGGTGCTGAGCCGACCGCTCTCGGCCAGCGCGCAGTGCTGCTGCTGGCGGTCCTCGTCCGGCAGGCTGGTGTGCCGGTTTCAAAGGAGGCCTTGATCGAGGCGGCCTGGCCCGCCCAGGCCGTCGAGGACAGCAACCTGACCGTCCAGATCGCGGCGGTGCGGCGCACGCTGGCGGACATCTCCGGCGAGGCGCGTTGGATCGAAACGCTGCCGCGCCGTGGCTATCGCTATGTCGGTCCGACCGTGACGAAGTCCGATCCGGATCCCGCACGAGCAACACCGCAAGCGCCGTTGCTGTCACTGCCCGACAGGCCGTCGATCGCAGTGCTACCTTTCACGAACTTGAGCGGCGACGAGGAGCAGGACTATTTTGCCGACGGGATGGTCGACGACATCATCACCGGCCTCTCGCGCATCAACTGGCTGTTCGTGATCGCGCGGAATTCCACGTTCGCGTACAAGGGCCGCGCGGTGGACGTGAAGCAGGTCGGCCGCGAACTTGGCGTACGCTACGTGCTGGAAGGCAGTGTCCGCAAGACCGGCACGCTGGTCCGCATCACCGGTCAGTTGATCGATGCGTCGACTGGCATGCACGTATGGGCCGAGCGATTTGACCGCCGGTCCGAAGACGTCTTCGCCCTCCAGGACGACATCGCATCGTCGACCGTCGGTGCGATCGCGCCCAGCCTGCGGCGCGCCGAGATCAACAGGGTCAGGCGCAAGCGGCCGGACAGCCTGGATGCCTATGATCTCGTCCTGCGCGCCCAGCCGGACGTCGATTCCGGCATGCCGGTCCAGGTCACCCAGGCGCTCGTGCTGCTCGAACGCGCGATCGCGCTGGAACCTGCGTATGCGCTCGCGCACGGCAATGCAGCGATGTGCCATCATTGCCTGTTTCTTCGAGCCGGATTGCAGGAGGCCAATCGCGAGGCCTCGATCCGCCACGCGCGCTCGGCCATCGCCCATGGCCAGGATGATGCGCTTGCTCTCACGCTCGCAGGCTTTTCGATCGGCATGGACGGGCACGATCGCCCCGCAGCCTTCATCGCGTTCGAGGCCGCGCTCGCCATCGGCCCATCATCGGCGCTGACCTACATCCTCGGCAGCGTCATGCTCGGCTGGGGCGGAGATGCTGACCGCGCTATCGAATGGAGCGAACGAGGCCTGCGGCTCAGCCCGTTCGATCCATGGGCTTTCGCCGCTTTCGACGCCCAGGCTCTCGGGCACTTCCATCACGGCCGATATGAGGATGCGTGCCGCGCCGCTTACCGCTCGGTTCAGGCCAATCCTCGCCACAGCATCACCCATGTGCAATTGGCCGCGGCGCTGGCAAAGCTTGGACGATTGCAGGAGGCGAAGGCGGCGGCCGCGCGGGTGCTGGAGCTGCACCCGACGTTCCGCTATGGCCGTCAATTTCAGGGCGTCAACTGCGCGCCAACGCTCGCTTCCTCGCTCGGCGACGCTCTCCGCATCGCAGGCCTTCCGGAGTAGCGCTCGGCTCGGCCTGGCGTCTCAACGTGCCCTAGGTGCAGCGCGCGCTCAGTCCGGACGCACTGAGCTTCGCCATCACCTCGTCGAGATGGGCGCTGTCGCGGGTCTCGATGACGAGTTGCAGGAGCGTGGCCTTGGCCGGCAGGTCGGAGAAGGTCCGCTGGTGCGAAACCTCGATGATGTTGGCGCCGGCCTCGGCCAAAAGGGCCGCGACGGCGGCCAATTGCCCGGGTCTGTCTGGAATGTCGAGTGAGAGCTGGGTCAGCCGCCCCTCGCGCGCCAGCTCGCGCGTGAGGACGGATGCGATCAGCCGCGTGTCGATATTGCCGCCGCTCAGGACGAGACCGACTTTCTGGCCGGCAAAGCGTGACGGATCGGACATCAGAGCGGCAAGGCCGGCGGCGCCGGCGCCCTCGACGACCGTCTTCTCGATCGAGATCAGGGTTGCGACCGCGCGCTCGAGCTCGGCCTCGTTGACGAGCGCAATGTCGTCGACGAGGCGTCGGACGATTTCGGTCGTGATCTTGCCGGGCGATTTCACCGCGATGCCTTCGGCGAGCGTGTCGCCCCGCGCCGGCAGATTGCCGTCATGGATGGCGTTGTACATCGAGGGATAGAGCCAGGCCTCGACGCCCAGAATTCGCAGCGACGGCTTGATCGATTTCGCCGCGATGCCGATGCCGCTGATCAGGCCGCCGCCGCCGATCGGCACGACCAGCGTGTCGAGCTCCGGCACGGCCCTCATCATCTCCAGCCCGACCGTGCCCTGCCCCGCGATCACCAGCGGATCGTCGTAGGGGTGGACGAAGATCATGCTTTTGGCTTCGCCGTGGCTTCGCGCGAACGCGGCCGCCTCCTCCAGCGTCGCGCCTGTGACGACCACTTCAGCGCCGTGATGCCTGGTGTTCTCGACCTTCACCATGGGCGTGCCGACCGGCATGACGATGGTGGCGGGAATGCCGAGCCGCTTGGCGTGATAGGCGACGCCCTGCGCGTGGTTACCCGCCGACATCGCGATCACGCCCCGCGCGCGCTCCTCCGGCGCCAGCGCGGTGAGGCGGTTGAGCGCGCCCCGCTCCTTGAACGAGGAGGTGAACTGGAGGTTCTCGAATTTGAGCCAGATCTCGCAGCCGCAGATGCTGCTCAGCGTGCGGCTGTAGCTGCAGGGCGTCTCGACGACGGCGCCCCTGATCGTCTCGGCTGCGGCAGCAATGTCGCTTGGGGCGACCGGCAGACCGCTGAGATCAAAGGGTGGGATTGGGGACAAGTCAGCCATAGGACAGCATAGGGCATTTGGCCGGCTCAGGCGATAAGCCAGCCGCTATTTGGTAAACTCGCGCGACCGCGAAGCCCGCCACAGCGTCCACAGCGTGCGCAGCCGGGACGATGGCCTCGGCGTGAAGGGATTGCGCCCGGGTTGCGACAGCAGCTTGAGATCGGCCCGCACCTGTCCAATCGGCAGAAATGCTGCCCGCGCCGCTGCCGGCACCTCCGGCAGCAACGACAGGGCCGTAGCCAGATGCTGCCTCGCTTCGCCCGCGAGCTGCTCCAGCACGGAACGCAAATTCGGCGTCTCCTTGCCGGCGAACACATCTTCCATGTTGCAACCGTGGCTCGTCAGCAGCTGCTGCGGCAGGAACAGCTGCCGGTGCGCGGCATCGCGCGGCAGGTTTGCAATGACCTGGACGATGCCCTGCGCCAGCCCGGCATGACGGGCGAGATGCTCGGTGGCGTCCGAGGGCGGCGCCAGGATCTGCGCCGCCAGAGCGAACAGCGCCGATGAGGTCGCGGCCAGATAGCCTTCCAGCGCCGCGATGGTCGGCATCGGGTCGTTGTAGAGGTCGAACTGGTGCTCGTCGACGAGCAGCGACAGCGGCTCGACCGGCAGGTCGAAATCGCGGATCGCGCGCAGCAGCTCCGCCGCCACCGGATTGCCCTCGGCGCTGCCATGGACGTGGCCGGAGAGCATGTCGGTCCACCATTGAAAGCGGATTTCGCCGGGCAAGGGCTGGCTCACCTGATCGCGGACGCGGACGATCTCGACATTGAAGGCATAGAGCGCCAGCAGCGCTCGGCGCTCGGCGGCGGGCGCGAACAGCGTCGCGACGTAGAGCGGAAAGTCATGGCTGCGCACGAGATCGGCGCAGAAGGTGACGGAATCGGGCGGCGGCGCGGCGCTGCTCATGTGCTGTTCATGGCACCGCGATCAGCGCAGCGGCAACCCGCCGCCGTTCGCCGATCATGATGTTGTAGGTGCGCACCGCAGGGCCGGTCTGCATCGTATCCAGCACCACCCTCACCGCCTTGAGCGCCTGCCGCAGCGCCGGCGGCGGCAGCCAGACGCCGGTTCCGGTGCCGATCAGGAGCGTGTCGATGCTGTTGGCGGCCGTGAAGACCCGGTCCAGCGAATAGCGGTCGATCTTCTGGGGATCCGTCACGTCCCAGGCCCAGATCGCGTCGGGCAGGCACAGCAGCGAGCCCCGATGCGACATGCCGGCGAAGGCGAAGCCGCCCTTGCCATAGGCCTCGATCGGCGCCGAGCGCGGGAAATGCGGTGCATTGGGATCGCCGGCCATGAGCTCTGTCCGAATGGGCTTACTGCCCTCGCAAACGCCTGCGAGGGCATGCGGTTCGGATCATGCCTTGCTTTTCTTCGCCGGTGGTGCCGTATCGGGCGCATCCTCGCGATGCTCGCCGACGCCGAGATAGATCAGGATCGGCGCCGCGATGAAGATCGAGGTGTAGGTGCCGACCAGCACCACGCCGAACATCATCACCGCGGTGAAGCTGTGAATCGCGTGCCCGCCGAACAGGAGCAGCGCCAGCAGCGCCAGCGTCACCGTGAAGTGGGTGATGATCGAGCGCGACAGCGTCGAGTTGATGGACTCGTTGAGCAGCTGCGGCATCGGCATCTTCTTGTAGCGCCGCAGCATTTCGCGGATTCGGTCGTAGATGACGACGGTGTCGTTGAGCGAATAGCCGAGAATGGTCAGCAGCGCGGCGATACTGGTCAGGTCGAAATCGACCTGGCTGATCGACATGAAGCCGATCGTGAGCACGATGTCGTGCACGTTGGCGATCATGGCCCCTAACGCGAACTGCCATTCGAACCGGAACCAGAGATAGATCAGGATCGAGACGATCGCGAGCATCAGACCGAGCATGCCGAAGGCCAGCAGCTCGCCGGAGACGCGCGGGCCGACCACTTCGACGCGGCGATACTCGACGGAATCGCCGAGCGCGGAACGAACCTTCTGCACCGCCTCCTGCTGCGCGGCATCGCCGCCCGGCTGCTCTGCGACGCGGATCAGGACGTTCGCGGCATCGCCGAACTGCTGCAACTGCACTTCGCCGAGACGCAATCCATCCAGCGTCGTGCGCATCGCGGCGATGTCGGCGGCGCCCGACTTCGCCCTGACCTCCAGCAGCGTGCCGCCGCGGAAGTCGATGCCGAAATTCAGGCCATGGGTGAAGAACAACGTGATCGCGACGATCGACAGCGCCGCCGAGATCGGGAAGCTGATGCGGCGGAAGCGCGTGAAATCGAAATGCGTTTCGTCAGGGACGATACGCAGCGACGGCAGCAGGCCGAGCGCGGCAACCACGGTGAGGACGGCAATGAGGACGCCGAGCCCGATGAGAACGGTGTGAGTCACGATCAGGCTCCTAGATCGGCACGCTCTGCGGCCGCTTCCACCGCACCCACCAGGCGACGATCAGCCGCGTCAGCGTGAAGGCGGTGAACACCGTGGTGATGATGCCGATGCCGAGCGTCACGGCAAAGCCGCGCACCGGGCCGGTGCCGATGTAGAACAGCACCGCGGCGGCAATGAAGGTGGTGATGTTGGAATCGAGGATGGTCGCGAGCGCCCGCTTGAAGCCGGCGTCGATCGCCGAAATCGCGTTGCGGCCGCCGCGCAGCTCCTCACGGATGCGCTCGTAGATCAGCACGTTGGAGTCCACCGCGATGCCGACGGTGAGCACGATGCCGGCGATGCCGGGCAGCGTCAGCGTGGCGTTGAGCAGCGACAACAGGCCGAAGATCATGGCGACGTTGATGGCCACGGCGATGTTCGCGAACACCCCGAACAGCCGGTAGGTCAGCAGCATGAAGATGATGACGAGGATGGAGCCGACATAGGCCGCGAGTTCGCCCTTCTCGATCGAGTCCTGGCCGAGGCCCGGACCGACGGTGCGCTCCTCGACCACCGTCAGCGGCGCCGGCAATGCGCCGGCGCGCAGCAGGATCGCCAGATCGTTGGCCGATTGCACGGTGAAGCTGCCGGAGATCTGGCCCTGGCCGCCGGTGATGGGCTCGCGGATGACGGGCGCCGAGATCACCTTGTTATCCAGAACGATCGCGAACGGCAGGCCCACGTTCTCCTGCGTGGCCTGCGAGAACTTGCGCGCACCCGAGGTGTTGAACTTGAAGCTGACGACCGGCTCGCCCGTGCGCTGGTCGAAGCTCGCCTGGGCGTCGGTCAGATCGCCACCGGCGACCAGCACCTGCTTCTTGACCACATAGGGCGTGGGCGGCGGCGATGCGCTCATCAGGAGTTCGGATTCCGGCGGCAACCTGCCCGCTTGCGCCTGATCCGGCGGCACGGAGGTGTCGACCATGCGGAATTCCATCTTCGCAGTCTTGCCCAGCAGTTCCTTCAGGCGGGTCGGGTCCTGAAGTCCGGGGACCTGCACCAGGATGCGGTCATTGCCCTGGCGCTGGATCACGGGCTCGACGGTGCCGAGCTCGTTGACGCGGCGTTCGACGATCTGGATCGACTGCTCGATGGTCTTGCGCAGGCGATCGAGCATCGCGGCCTGCGGGACGCTCAGGCGGATCACTCCGCCGCCGGCATCGGTCACCTCAAGGTCGCGCTGACCGCTGGATCCCATCAGGCCGCCCAGCGGCTGAGACAGCTCGCGCAGCTTGGCGAGCGCCGCCTGAGCGTCGGATTCCTTGGTGATGCGAACCTCGACCGCGTCGTTGCGCACGGTGACGCCGCCGGTGAAGCCGATCTTGGCATCGCGCAGCGTGCGGCGAACGTCGTCACGGACCTGGTCGAGCCGTTCCTTCTTCACGTAGTTGGAATCGACCTCGAGCAGCAGGTAGGAGCCACCCTGGAGGTCAAGGCCGAGCACGAGCCGGCGCTGCGCCCAGGCGGGCCAGGTCTTGACCTGGGCCTCGGGGAAGAAGTTCGGGACCGCGCAGAGGCACACGATCAGCGCCGTCAGGATGATCCCGAGCGCCTTCCACCGCGTGAAATACAACATCGACTGGACCTGTCAGATCAGGAGACTTGAGATGCTCGCGGACGCGCTCACTTCGAGGCGGCGTCGTCCTTGGCGGCTTCCTTGCTATCCTTGGATTCCTTCGCCGGCTCGCCCTTGGCGCGCACGCCCGAGATCATCTGGCGCATCTGCCGCACGCGGACGCCGTCGGAAATCTCGAACTCGATCTGGTCGTCGTCGACGACCTTGGTGACCTTGCCGACGAGGCCGCCCGAGGTCACGACGGTGTCGCCGCGGCGGATATTCTTCACGAGGTCGGCATGATCACGGACCTTCTTCTGCTGCGGACGCAGAATCAGGAAGTACATGATCACGAAGATCAGGGCGAACGGCAGCAGCGACATCAACATGCTGTTGGTGTCGCCGGCGCCCGCGGCCTGGGCATACGCAGGGGTAATCAGCATTCGGACGATCCTCGTGAGAACGGGGGAAAGCCGGTCAGGCCCTCAAAGGCGACCGGTTCGGTCAAATTCGCGCGGACTATAGCGGCCATTGCCCCAATTGCAACGCTGCCAGACTGCCCTTTTGACCCACCTTGCGGCGCGCCGTCAGGCCCGATAAGGCTGCGTTCTCAGGAACTTCGGACATGCCCAAAAACCTTAGCAAAAGCCCGGCCGGCAAAGGCCCCCGCACCCCTGCCCGCAAGCCCGCCCCCGTCGCGGCAAAACGCCCCAAGGCGGCCGTCAAGGCAGCCCCAGACCTCTCCCAGGAGCGCATCGTCCGCGCGCTGGAGACCATTGCGGCGCACCTGTCCGCCCAGGGCAAGCCGGCCCTCGAACGCGAGTCGTTCAAGCAGGCCGATGCCTATGTCTGGCACCCCGACGGCCGCCTCGCAGCCGTGCCGCGGGTCAGCCGCGTCGAGCTGTTCCTGCTCAAGGGCGTCGACCGGATGCGCGACATCCTGATGGAGAACACCGAGCGCTTCGCCAATGGCCTGCCCGCCAACAATGCCCTGCTCTGGGGCGCGCGCGGTATGGGCAAGTCGTCGCTGGTGAAGGCGGCGCACGCCAGCATCAACGCGGAGCGCAAGCCGGCGGACAGGGTGAAGCTGATCGAGATCCACCGCGAGGACATCGAAACGCTGCCGACGCTGATGGAGAAGCTCCGGGACGCCAGCTTCCACTTCATCGTGTTCATCGACGACCTCTCCTTCGACGGCAATGACGCGTCCTACAAATCGCTGAAGGCCGTGCTCGAAGGCGGCATCGAGGGCCGGCCCGAGAATGTCATCCTCTACGCCACCTCCAACCGCCGCCATCTGCTGGCGCGCGACATGATCGAGAACGAGCGCTCGACCGCGATCAATCCCGGCGAAGCCGTCGAAGAGAAGGTCTCGCTGTCAGATCGCTTCGGCCTGTGGCTCGGCTTCCACCGCTGCAGCCAGGACGAATACCTCGCCATGGTGCGCGGCTATTGCAGCCATTTCGGCATTGAGGTCGACGATGAGGCGCTGGAGCGCGAGGCGCTGGAATGGTCGACCACCCGCGGCTCCCGCTCGGGCCGCGTCGCCTGGCAGTTCGTGCAGGAGCTGGCGGGCCGGCTGGGCGTGAAGCTGACGGCGAAGTAAGGCTAGCTATAGCCCCGCCCACAACTGTCATTCCCCGCCTTGTGCGCAATTGCGCACTGGAGCGGGGAATCCAGTACGCTGCGGCTTTTCGGCTCAACAATGACTGTCTCTGAAATACTGGGTCGCCCGGCCAGGCCGGGCGACGACAGCTTCAATGCGGAGGCAATTTAGGCCTTACGCCCCGTTCAGGAATTGAAGCGGGTCAACCGGGCTCGATCCCTTGCGGATCTCGAAGTGGAGCTGCGGCGACGCCACCTCCCCGGATTGACCCGACTTGGCAATGACCTGACCGCGCTTGATGGTATCGCCGCGCTTCACCATCAGCTCACTCGCATGGGCATATGCGGTGACGTAGCCGTTGGAGTGCCGAACCAGGACCAGATTGCCGTAACCTTTCAGCTCATTGCCGGAATAGGCGACGACGCCGTCTTCGGCCGCCTTGACCGGCGTCCCCTCGGGCACCGCGAGATTGATGCCGTCATTGGACTTGCCGTTGGTCTTGGCGCCGTAGGTGGTGACCACCTTGCCGCGCACCGGCCAGCGGAAGGTCGGCAGCGCGCTGGTGGTCTCCGCGGCTTTCGCCGGAGCCTCGGCGGGCTTCTCTTCGACATTGGTCGTGGCCTGAGCCAGCCGAGCACTCTGCACCGGTGCGGCGACAGCCGCCATCTTGGTGGCGGGCGCAGGAGCGGCAGCAACCGGCTGGAGCGTCCCGACAACCGGAGCAGCCCCGACGGGAGCCGCCGCAACCGGCGCCGCGAGGGCAGCGGTCTTGGCACCGGGCACGGTCAGCCTGGTGCCGAGCTTGAGCTTGGCCGACGGATCGAGGCCGTTGGCACGGGCGAGCTCAGCCGACGATATATGGTTCTTGCGGGCAATGCTGGCGAGCGTGTCGCCGTGATTGACGAAGTGGGTGCTCGGCGGCGCAGCCAACGCCGCAACCGGCTTGGCTGCAGGCGCCATCGCGGGAGCCGCCGCGACGGGAGCCAACGCGGGCGCAGGTGCAGCGGCGGTGGCCGGATGCGGGATGATCAGCTGCTGGCCGGGCGAGAGCGAGCGCGGCCCCTTGTAGCCGTTGGCCGCGAGGATCGCCTGCGGCGTGACACGATAACGCTTGGCGAGCACGTCGAGCGTATCGCTGGTGCCGACGATGATCTTGGTCCCTCCGGCCGGCTGAGCCGCGGCAACGGAACGCGGCGGCACGGTGGCCGTGGTTTCCAGATGCGGCTGCGCCGGGGGCGCGTAGGAGCTGACGCCGCGCCCGCCTCCGGACACGCCACCACCACCCGTGACGGGATAGGATTGCGGTGCGGACACCGCCGGCGGCGGCAAGGGCTGCGACTGATAATAGCCCGGCTGCGTCTGCGGCCGCGAATATTGCGGCAGCTCGCGCTGCTGCGGCGGCGGCGGGGCCGGCTGCACCGAACCGGTCTGGTCAGAGGAGAAGGGGTTGGAGAAGTTCGACTGGGACAGCCGCGACGACATGTCGGCGCTGCACCCTGCGAAGCTGAAGGAGATCAGCGCCAGCACCGCGACCTGCGGTACGCGGCGCGAGTAAAGCAACTCGGCGACGACGGACATGGTTACTCACTCGTACGCAACAGAACTGGTGTTTTAAGTAAACACGCGCCGAGTAAATAACGGCTTAACCCTCCCAATAAGATGTTGGCCGCGCAGCCGATCCGGAAATCTACAGCTCCCGCGCCACCCCGGGCAGTGCCGGCACGAAGCGGACCTCGACGAGTTCCTTGCGCTCGATCCCAGCTTCGGTGCGGGTCAGGCGGACCAGCGTCTGCACGCCCTGATGCGGGCCGACCGGCGCGATCAGGATGCCGCCGACCTCGAGCCGCTCGACCAAATTGTCCGGAAGCCGCTCCACTGCGGCGGTGACGATGATGCGGTCGAACGGGCCGATATTGGGCGGCAGATTGAGCCCGTCGCCGAGCATCACCTCGACATTGTGACAGTCGAGCTTTTCGAGCCGAGCGCGCGCCGTATCGGCAAGCTTGCGATAGCGTTCGACGGTCAGGACCTGGCCGGCGAGCCGCGACAGCACGGCGGCCTGATAGCCGGAACCTGCCCCGATCTCGAGCACGCGGTGCCGCTTCTGAAGCTGGAGCTGCTCGGTCATGTAGGCCACGACGAAGGGCTGGCTGATGGTCTGCCCGCAGGCGATCGGCAGCGCGCTGTCACGATAAGCGCCCTCGCGATCGGCCTCGTCGACGAAAAGCTCGCGCGGCACCTCCTCCATGGTTCGCAGCACCGCCTGATCGCTGATGCCCCGACGCCTCAGCGAGAGCTGAAACATCATCTTTTCCGGCGGATGCTGATCGGGGGTCATTGCCTGCTTGTGCTGTCGTGCCGGGTCCGGTGGACGTTAAGCCCGGGCGCAGGAATCGTGTTCCTGCTCAGGAACCCATGATAACCTTCGCCTGGAGCATTTGACCACAAATTGGCTTGCCATGGGCGAGCCGCGATGACCATTTTCAGGTATCCGTTCGTCGAAACGCGCATTGCGTCAATTCGTGTTATCTGCGAACGTTTTTGGCAATGGGCAAGGGACTCAACTATGACCGCGACAGGGCTTTCCGGCCGCTCTGTATTCCTCGTCGAGGACGAGGTGATGATCAGGATGATGGTCGCGGACATGCTCGAAGAGCTTGGCTACAAGGTCGCAGCTGAGGCGGGCGACATCACCGAGGCCATGCGGCTCGCCCAGGCGACCGAGTTCGACATCGCCATTCTCGACGTCAACGTCAACGGCAAGGTGATCTCGCCGGTCGCCGACGTGATCAAGGCGAAAGGCTGCCCGTTCATCTTCGCCACCGGCTACGGCTCCTCCGGCCTGCCCGAGCAGTACCGCGACCGGCCGGCGCTCCAGAAGCCGTTCCAGCTCGACGCGCTCGGCAAGACCATCGAAGCCGCGCTTCGCGGTGGCTAAAGCATGATCCGGAAAAGTGCGCAGCGGTTTTCCGAAAAGATCATGCTTAAACGACAACCTAAAGCGCGATGACGATTCATCCTGATCGCATCGCGCTTTAGCGTTACTTCAGCGTCGCGCTGAGCTCTTCCGAAAACGCTTCGTTGGTGCGGTCGAGCCTGAGCGGGGTGACCGAGACATAGCGCTCGCGAAGCGCCGCCAGATCAGTGCCGTCGGCCGGCGTATCCATCATCGCGGCGCGCTCGAATCCGATCCAGAAATAGGGATTGCCGCGGCCGTCCTGGCGCTCGTCGATCCTGAGGAAACCGAGATTGCGCTTGCCCTGGCGCGTGACGCGGATGCCCAGCACATCCTCCGGCGCGCAGGACGGGAAATTGACGTTGATGACCGTGTCCTTCGGAATGCCCGCGGCAATCACCTTGCGCAGGATGTCGGGCCCGAACTTGCGCGCGGTGTCCCATGGCGGGCGCTCGCGGGTCTCGACGCTGAACTCCTGCGACAGCGCGAATGACGGCAACCCCAGGATGGTGCCTTCCAGCGCGCCGGCGATGGTGCCGGAATAGACCACGTCCTCGGCGACGTTGCGGCCCTTGTTGACCCCGGACAGCACGACGTCAGGCAGCTTGGCACCGAGGATATGGCGCGCGCCCATGATGACGCAGTCGGTCGGCGTGCCGCGCACGGCAAAGTGCCGCGGCCCGACTTCGCGCAAGCGCAAGGGATCGTTCAGCGACAGCGAGTGCGACACGCCGGACTGGTCGAGCTCGGGCGCCACCACCCAGACGTCGTCGGACAGCGCGCGCGCGATCTCCTCCACGACCTTGAGGCCGGGGGCATGAATGCCGTCGTCATTGGTGCAGAGAATACGCATGCGAAGGGTCGATTCCAAAAAAGCGGGGTCTGAGCCGTCTTATCCGGCTCCGGCCGATCAGGCAAACCGGCTGATCAGGGGTTCCTGCCTGAACCCGTTAGCGGCGGATGCGCCATTGCGGAAGGAAGCGCGCCAGCCGCCCCTCCGCACGCAGACTCATCGCGGGTACCGCCGGACTGACGACGGCAGCCTCGATCACGCCGAGCGCCTCCAATTGCACAACGAACGCATCCGGCTCCGGCTCTCGCGGAAAGCGTTCGCGCGCCACCGTCAGCGCGTTGTCGAAGTCGGCAGCGTTCACACCGGGCTTGGCCCGCCGGCTCTGCACGAGATCGTCGTCCCATAGCCGGGCGATCTCGATGTCGAGCACGCCGCGCAGGCGCTGATCGACGGCCTGGATACCCGCCCCCGTCACCGCCCATTGTCGGCCGACCCAGAAGATGTCGCGGTGCAAGGCCATGAACGGTGGTTCGCGTTGTCGGATGGCCGGCAGGATAGCCGGCCGCCCGATCTTCGCAACCGATCGTTTCCAGCATTTCAGACGGGCAGCGCGATTCTTGTCTTGACGCGTTCTCTTGACGCGAACCGGTATCCACTTCGCTCGAAAACGCTTTAGTCGCGCCCGATCACCTTCACGCCGCCCATATAGGGCTGAAGCACGTCGGGGACCGCGATCGAGCCGTCCTCCTGCTGATAGGTCTCCATCACGGCGATCAGCGCGCGGCCGAGCGCGGTGCCGGAGCCGTTCAGCGTGTGGACGAAACGCGGCTTGCCGTCGGGACCGCGCGAGCGCGCATCCATGCGTCGTGCCTGGAAGTCGCCGCAGACCGAGCAGCTCGAAATCTCGCGGAATGCCCCGCCCTCGCCCTGCCCCGGCATCCAGACCTCAATGTCATAGGTTTTTTGCGACGAGAAACCCATGTCTCCTGCGCAAAGCGTCATCACCCGATAATGCAGCCCGAGCCGCTGCAGCACCTGCTCGGCGCAGGACAGCATGCGCTCCAGCTCGTCCTTGCTCACCTCCGGCGTCGTGATCGAGACCAGCTCGACCTTGGTGAACTGGTGCTGGCGGATCATGCCGCGCGTGTCACGTCCGGCCGCGCCGGCCTCGGCGCGGAAGCACGGCGTCAGCGCGGTGAGCCGCATCGGCAATTGCTTCTCGTCGAGGATGGATTCGCGCGCGAGGTTGGTGAGCGAGACTTCCGCGGTCGGAATGAGGCCGAGGCGCTCTGTCCTCAGCCGCTCCTGGTCGGGCGAGGCAAGGAGCTCGCCCTTGATCGCCCAGAACTGATCATCCTCGAACTTCGGCAATTGTCCGGTGCCGAACATGATCTCGTTGCGCACCAGCAGCGGCGGATTGATCTCGGTATAGCCGTGCTCGTCGACGTGCAGATTCAGCATGAACTGGCCGAGCGCGCGTTCGAGCCGCGCCAGTCCCTTCTTCAGCACGACGAAGCGTGCGCCGGAGAGTTTTGCCGCCGCTTCGAAATCCATGTCACCGAGCGCGGTGCCGAGATCGTCATGCAGCTTCGGCGCAAAGCCGTAGTTGCGCTTGTTGCCGAACACGTGGTGCTGCACGTTGCCGTGCTCGTCGACACCGTCGGGGACTTCGTCGAACGGAATGTTCGGGATCGCGGACAGCTCTTTGGTCAGCTCCTCATCGGCGGCTTTCGCGGCGGCCTCGAGCTGCGGCATCGTGGTCTTGAGCTCGGCCACCTCGGCCATCAGCTTGGCCGCGCGCGCCTCGTCCTTCGCCTTCTTGGCATCGCCGATTTCCTTGGAGGCCGCATTGCGCCGCGCCTGCGCCTGCTCGGAGGCCAGGATCGCCGCGCGCCGCGTCTCGTCGATCGCGAGCAGCGAGGCCGACAACGGCTTCAGGCCGCGCCGGGCGAGGCCGGCGTCGAAGGCTTGCGGATTGTCGCGGATCGATTTGATGTCGTGCATGGCTGTCTTCCCGTCATGGCCGGGTTAATCCCGGCCATCCACGTATCTGCCGCCTTAGATCAAGTCGTGGATGCCCGGGTCAAGCCCGGGTATGACGAATCATGGGCTGAATGGCGCTATGATAGAGCGAAAGCGCCCTACTCCGCCGGATTGGCCGGCGTCGACACGTCGGTGCCGGTGGTCGCCTGCGCGGCTGCCGCCGCCTTCTTCTCCACCATCCCCACCGCGATGATCGACCCCTCGTAGAGCAAGAGCAAGGGAAGCGCGAGCGAGCACTGGCTGAGCACGTCCGGCGGGGTCAGCACCGCCGCGATGACGAAGGCGATGACGATGAAATAGCGGCGCTTCTCGCGCAGCATCTTCGAGGTCACGATGCCGATCCGTCCGAGCAGCGTCAGGATCACCGGAAGCTGGAAGGCGATGCCGAAGGCGAAGATCAACGACATCATCAGCGACAGATATTCGCCGACCTTGGGCAAAAGCTGGATCTGCGCGGTCTCGTCGCTGCCGGCCTGCTGCATGCCGAGCGAGAAGCGGACCAGCATCGGCAGCACGACAAAATAGACCAGCGCCGCGCCGAGCACGAAGAAAAACGGGGTCGCGACCAGATATGGCAGGAAGGCCTGCTTCTCGTGCTTGTACAGCCCGGGCGCGACGAATTTGTAGATCTGCGTCGCCACGATCGGAAACGAGATGAAGCCGGCGCCGAACAAAGCGAGCTTGAGCTGGGTGATGAAATATTCCAGCAGCGCCGTGTAGATGAACTTGGAATTCTCCGGACCCGCGACCCATACGAACGGCCAGACCAGCACGTTGTAGATCTGCTTGGCGAAGAAGAAGCAGAAGATGAAGGCCACGCCAAAGCCGAGCAGCGCCTTGATCAGCCGCGAGCGCAGCTCGATCAGGTGGTCCATCAGCGGGGCTTTGCTGGCCTCGATATCGGCGTCGCTCATGACGCTTTGGCGTCCTTGATCGCTTCGGATGGCGCGGTGTCCTGCGCAACCTGCGCCTGCTCGACCTCACGGGTGATGGCGAGCGGCTCGTTCGCAGCCGCATGCGCCTCGGCTTCCATGAAGGTCGCGGGCGTCGGCGCTTCCGGAGTGGTAGGAGTGACAGGCGCTTCAATTGAAGTCGCCGGTGGTTCGACAGCCGTCGTGGTCGGCGTCTCGGCGGGCTTGTCCAGCGCGTCGACGCGGAGCGCGTCGCTGACGTCCTTCTGGAGCGAGGACAGCGGATTGAAGCCGGTCGCGGCTTCCTTGACCTCGTCGAAGCTCTTCTTGAGGTCGGCCATTTCGGCCTCGCGCATCGCTTCCTGGAACTGGCCCTGGAATTCGGCGGCCATCTTGCGGGCCTTGCCCATCCACTGTCCGACCATGCGCAGCACGCCCGGCAGCTCTTTCGGGCCGATGGCGATCAAGGCCACGACCCCGATCAGGACCAGTTCACTCCACCCGATGTCGAACATGAGGTCTTCCGTTCACGCGAAGCCGCAGCCGACCCAATCCCTTGCGCGCAGGATCGGGCCGCCCCCCGCGTCTCGCGTGCTCTTTGGCTCAGACGGCCTTGCTGCCGACGTCGGACCGCGCCGCGGTCGGCGCATTGTTGTGCTCGATGGACTTGGCCGGCTCGGGCTTCTCGGCGGGCTTGTCGTCGTCCTGCATGCCCTTCTTGAACGCCTTGATGCCCTGCGCCACGTCGCCCATCAGATCCGAAATCTTGCCGCGGCCGAACAGCAGCAGGACCACTGCGATCACCAGGATCCAGTGCCAAATGCTGAGTGAACCCATCCTGCAACCCTCCAAACGCGCATGGCCGGGGACCCGGCCGATCTTCACTGAAACCTAGGCTTGGCGGGTGTCAAAAACAAGGACCAAGGCAGCGCCAATTCGCTGTTGGCACTACGTAATCTTGCTAGTGTTAACCGGTCGCAGGGCACCGGTAAAACGCAAAGGCCTCACTCTTCGGTGCCGCCTTCGCCGCCCTCCTCTTGGCCGCCTTCCGGTGCCTCCTCCGGAGTCTCGGGCTCAACCGCAGGCGCCAGCGCCAGATCGAGATCCTCGCCCGGTTCCAAGGGATCCTCGTCCTCGCGGAGCTGCGGGTCGTCCGACGGCGTCGGCACGCTGAATCCGGTCGGCAGGCGCGAATCCAAGAGGCCCGTGCCCTTCAGCTCCTCGAGGCCCGGCAGATCGCCGAGCTGTTCCAGGGTGAATTGCGACAGGAAGTCCTCGGTGGTTCCGAAGGTCAGCGGACGGCCCGGCGTCTTGCGGCGGCCACGCGGCTTGATCCAGCCGGTCTCCAGCAGCACGTCGAGCGTGCCCTTCGAGGTGACGACGCCGCGGATCTCCTCGATCTCGGCGCGCGTCACCGGCTGGTGATAGGCGATGATCGCCAGCACCTCGATTGCCGCGCGCGACAGGCGGCGGGTCTCGGTGCTCTCCCGCGTCATCAGCCAGGCGAGATCGCCGGCGGTGCGGAAGGTCCATTTGTTGGCGACGCGAACGAGGTTCACCCCGCGCAAGGAATAGTCCGCCTGCAATTGCTCGAGCGCGGCCTTGACGTCGACGCCCTCGGGCATGCGCTTGGCCAGCGTCGCGGTATCCAGCGGTTCACTCGAAGCGAACAGCAGTGCTTCCAGCAGCCGCAATTCCTCGGGACGTGCCTGGGATTCGTTCTCCATCGGCTCGGCCTCTTCTACCCGCACTTCAGCCAGGCTTGCCATGGCAGCTTCTCCTTCTTGCACTTAACCGACCGGCGCATCAGGCGCAGGAGCTGCGTCCGGCACCGGTTTGGGGCGCCCCTTCCGGAAATAGATGGGCGCAAACGCCTCTTTCTGGTTCAGCTCCAGCTGACCCTCGCGCACCAATTCGAGCGCAGCAGCAAAGCTCGAGGCGAACACCGTCGCGCGCTGCGTCGGATCGGCGACGTGCCGGACCAGGAAGTCGTCGAGCACGCCCCAATCGTCCTGCTCGCTGATGCTGCCGACCAGCCGCTCCAGCGTGGCGCGCGCCTCGGCGAGCGACCACACCGTGCGCTTGGCCAGATGCACGCTCGCCAGCACGCGCGACTGGCGCTGCGAGGCGTAGGCGGTGAGCAAATCGTACAGCGTCGCCGTGTATTTCGGGTGCTTGATCTCGGCGATCTGCTCGGGCTCGCCGCGCGGGAAGATGTCGCGCAGCAATTGCTGCCTGTTCATCAGCCGGTTGGCGGCTTCGCGAATGGCCTCCAGCCGGCGCAGGCGGTTGGCGAGCGCCGTCGCCATCTGCTCGGCGCTCGGGCCTTCCGCGCTCGGCGGCTCCGGCAGCAGCAGGCGCGACTTCAGGAAGGCGAGCCATGCCGCCATGACGAGGTAATCGGCGGCGAGCTCGAGCCGGATCTTTCGCGCGGCTTCGATGAAGTGGAGATACTGGTCGGCCAGCGCCAGGATCGAGATCTTGGCGAGGTCGACCTTCTGCTGCCGCGCCAGCGCGAGCAACAGATCGAGCGGACCCTCATAGCCCTCGACGTCCACCACCAACGCCGGCTCACCCTCGGCAAGCTCTGCGGGCCGCCCGGTTTCGAAAGATAGAATTTCTGCGGTCATGCCGATGCCGTGTTTGCCCGTGCGATCAATGCGTCCAGCTCAGTGCGTGCGGCGACGCGATCGAGCGGTTGCGGCGCCTTGCGCGCGGCGAGCGCGGCGTTCGCCCGCTCCAGCGCCCTGCCCGACAGCTCAGGTGTCTGGCCGGCGACCTCGCGCATCTCCTCGATATTGCCGTTGCAATGCAGGGCCACATCGCAGCCGGCCGCGAAGATGGCGCGGGTCCGCTCGGCGATATTCCCCGACAGCGCGTTCATCGACACGTCATCACTCATTAACAAACCCTGGAACCCGATTGCGCCGCGAATCACGTCAGCAATCATTGTCGCAGATGTCGTCGCCGGATGGGCGGGGTCGACCGCGCTAAACACAACATGTGCAGTCATGGCCATCGGCAGGTCCGACAGCGGCTTGAAGGCGGCGAAGTCGGTCCGTTCCAGCTCGTCCCTGGGCGTATCGACCGTCGGCAGCTTGAAATGGGTGTCGGCAGTGGCCCGGCCATGGCCGGGGATGTGCTTGAGCACCGGCAACACGCCGCCCTGCGCTAGGCCCTCGGTGACCGCGCGCGCGATCGCCGCGACCTTGCCGGGCTCGGTGCCATAGGCCCTGTTCCCGATGACAGCATCGGCACCCTCGACGGGCACGTCGGCCAGCGGCAGGCAATCCACGGTGATGCCGAGATCGGCAAGATCAGCCGCGATCAGGCGGGCGGACAGGCGCGCCGCGGTGAGCCCGAGCGCCGAATCAGTGCCGTACAAGGTCGAGAAAACGGCGCCCGGCGGATAGACCGGCCAGTGCGGCGGACCGAGCCGCTGTACCCTACCGCCTTCCTGATCGATCAGGATGGGCGCGTCGGCAGCACCTGCCGCCGTCCGCAATTCCGCAACCAGTGCAGCGACTTGAGCTGGCGTTGCGACATTGCGCTTGAATAGGATGAAGCCCCATGGGCGTTGGTCGCGGATAAACTCCCGCTCGACGGCGGTCAGTTCCGTTCCGGATACACCGGTAATGAAGGCCCGCGTGCTCATAACGGCCGATTAACCCTGACCCGCGAGGGGGTCAAGGAAACGGCCGTTAATTCCTCTGGACGAAGCAGGCGGACAAGCCTGCGGACTTCAGGCTGTTGCAGGCGTGCGTCGCTTCCTCTGCCGAACCATAGGGCCCAGCGAAGGCGCGGTAGACGACCCCCTTGCCCTTGTCGCTGAGGTCGACCCGCTTGATCACCGGCGAACGGGAGCCGAGCACGCTGCCATATTTGCTCTGAAGCACGCGATACGACGCGGCCGCGCTATCCTCGCTCTGCTGCGAGGAGACCTGCACGATGTAGCCGCCACCGCCGCTGCTGGCGGGCGCGATTTGCGTCGGGGTGGTCGCAGCCATCCGCTGCGGCGGTTCGGCTGCCGGGACCGATTGCGGCGCCAGCGACATCGGCTGGTTGGCGCTGGCATTGGCCGAGGTCGGCGGATTGCGCGGCGCGACCGGCGCAACGGGCGCAGCCACAGGCTTCGGCGC
>NZ_AJQF01000269.1:0-9112 GCF_000261705.1 Bradyrhizobium genomosp. III
GCGCTGTCGGTCTGATCGCCCTTCACGGCGACAGTCCTGATCGGGCGCGGCGAATTGTTCGACATCGTGCCGTTGCTCGCGCCCGTGCTCGGCGGCGGCACCGCAGACGGCGACACGCTCGCCACCGACGGCGGGTTCGCATTCTGGTTCAGCGGCGGGAACACCACGCGAGGACCGCCCGCCTTGGCGTTGACGTCGACCGGCGCCTCTTCCCGCGGCACGATCTTCTCGGTGCCATCGCCGCTCACCATGCGATCCGGCACCTTGGCCGAGGAATCCGTCGGCGCCGGCACGATCTTGGTCGGGGTGTTGTCGGCCTTGATGATCGGCGGCTCACCGCTGCGGGGCGAGCCGACATAGGTCTTGTAGGCGAAGGCGGCGCCGGTGCCGACCACGGCAAGCGCCAGGATCGCTGCGACCGTCATCATGCCACCGCGCTGCTTCTTGGGCTCTTCGAGCTCCGCCTCCGGATAGTCGCTCTGATACGCGTAGGGATCGTCGGGATAGGCGGGATCGCGCTGATAATCCTGCTCGCCTGCCTCCAGCCGGCCGTAGAGCGCATCGTCGTAACGCGCCGGATCGGGCTGCTGATGTGGCTCCTGATAGGCCTGTTGCTGGTAAGCCTGATCCTGCTGGGAGGCCTGATCCTGGTAGGATTGCGCCTGATAGGCGTGATCCTGATAAGCCTGGGGCTGATGAAGTTCAGGCTCGGGCGCGGCAGGCTGGGCTGAATAGCGGTGCAACGGGTGGACCGGGTTTACGGACACGGGATAGTCTGGCTCGGGAGCTGGCGCCGGCTGCGGCTGCACGTTGGCCCGCCGCATCCATGAGGGCGGCCCGGGCTGCGCCGGGGGGGCCTGCTCGGCATAGTCCTGTTGATAATCGTCCTGTCGATCCTCTTGCCGATAGTCGTCGTCCTGATAGCCCTGCGCGGGCGCGGGGGCTGCCGGCGGATGTGCGCCGGGCCGCCCCTGAGCTGCGAACGGATCGGTCTGTCCGATCAGGCGGGCGAGCTCGGCTAAGGGATCGCTCTCCGCCTTGCCATGCTGGGCGCCGCCGCGACCATAGTCATCGGAGGGCAACGGTCTGTCCTGATATCGTTCGGCCATCGTGATGATGCGTCCCTTCGGGAAAGCCGCGCGCCCCTCGACCAAGGCACGGCTTTCGACCCACAAGGCTTTCAACCAAGTCTAAGCGATCCGGCTTCTGCCGGTTACCCCCGATATTCCCCTTAAGTAGTTCGCCCCAAACTACCGCATCTCGTTCGGAGCATGGACGCCGAGGATGGCGAGGCCCGATGCCAGAACCGAGACGACGCCCTGGACCATGGCCAGTCGCGCCTTTGTAAGCTCTGCATCATTATTGATAATGAAGCGTAAATAGGGCAAATCGCGCCCCTTCGTCCAAAGTGCATGAAATTCGCTGGCTAAATCATAGAGATAAAAGGCAATTCGGTGCGGCTCGTGGGCCGCGGCTGCGGCTTCCAGCATGCGCGGAAATATTGCGAGACGCTTGAGCAGGTCGAGCTCGACGGGGTCTGAGAGCCGTTCCACCGCCGACTCAGCGAGCCAGGCGATCCGCTCGCCGGCATCCTCCGGCAGTTCCGGGAACACCTCCGTCCGCGCGTTGCGGAAGATCGAGTGGCCGCGAGCGTGGCCGTACTGGACGTAGAACACCGGGTTGTCGCGCGACTGTTCCATGACCTTGGCGAGGTCGAAGTCGAGCACGGCGTCGTTCTTCCTGTAGAGCATCATGAAGCGGACGGCGTCCTGGCCGACCTCATCCACCACCTCACGCAAGGTGACGAAGTCCCCGCTCCGCTTGGACATTTTCACCGGCTCGCCGTTGCGCAGCAACTTGACGAGCTGGACGATCTTGACGTCGAGCGAGCCCTTGCCCGACGTCGTCGCCTTTACCGCCGCCTGCATGCGCTTGATATAGCCGCCATGGTCGGCGCCCCAGACGTCGATCATTTCCGCAAAGCCGCGGTCGAACTTGTTCTTGTGGTAGGCGATGTCGGCGGCGAAGTAGGTGTAGGAATTGTCCGACTTGATCAGCGGACGATCGACGTCGTCGCCGTAAGCCGTCGCCTTGAACAGCAGCTGCTCGCGGTCTTCCCAATCCTCGACCGGCGCGCCCTTTGGCGGCGGCAGGCGGCCTTCGTAGACGTCGCCCTTGGCCTTCAGGAAATCGATGGTCTCGGCAACCTTGTTGTTGCCGGTCTCGATCAGCGAGCGCTCCGAGAAAAACACATCATGACGGATGTTGAGGGCGGCGAGATCGTCCTTGATCTCGTCCATCATCATCGCGATCGCCTTGGCGCGCACCGTCGGCAGCCATTCGACCTCGCTCATCGCGAGGAGCTTGTCGCCGTGCTCTTTCGCCAGCGCCGCGCCGACCGGCTTCAGATAGTCGCCCGGATAGAGGCCTTCCGGGATCGCACCGATGTCCTCGCCGAGCGCCTCGCGGTACCGCAGGAACGCGGAGCGCGCGAGCACGTCGACCTGGGCGCCGGCGTCGTTGATGTAATATTCGCGCGCGACGTCGTGGCCTGCGAAACGGAGCAGGCTCGCCAGCGCGTCGCCAAACACGGCGCCGCGGCAATGGCCGACATGCATCGGCCCGGTCGGATTGGCCGAGACGTATTCAATATTGACCTTGGAGCCGCCGCGGACGCGGCCGTAATCGGCGCCCTCGCGCAGGACCATCCGCAGCGCCTCGGCCCAGGCAGCGGGCTGCAGCGTCAGATTGATGAAGCCGGGACCGGCGACGTCGACCTTGGCGATCAGCGCGTCCGCGCGCAGCCGCTCGGCGATCTGCTCGGCGAGGTCGCGCGGCTTGGCCTTTGCCTCTTTCGCCAGCACCATGGCGGCGTTGGTCGCCATGTCGCCATGGGAGGGATCGCGCGGCGGCTCGACCACCACGCGCGAGAAATCGATGCCCTCGGGCCAGTTGGCTTCCGCCGCCAGCGTACGGCAGGCGGCGTGCACGCGTGCAAGCACGTCGGCGAACAAATGCAGTGCTGAGGATGTGTCGGGCATGGCCGCCGCCTAACGCAAATCCGGGGTCGAGTCAAAAAGCCGCTGGTGCTCGGTCAGGGCGAAACGGTCGGTCATTCCGGCAATGAAATTGCCGATCCGGCGGGCCCGGTCACCCTCATTGTCAGCCTCCGCCCCCGAGAGCCATTCCGGCGGCAGCTCGCCCGGGGATTTCAGGTATTTCGCGAACAGGTCGAACAGGATCTGCTCCGCCTCCCCCATCACCCGCATCACCCGCTTGTGACGGTACATGTGCTGGTAGAGGAAGGTCTTGATGGCGGCCTCCTCCTCGGCGACCTCGGCCGGAAATGCGACCAGCGCCCGGCTCTGCTGGCGGACATCCTGGGCCGATTGGGGCTTCACCGCGGCGAGGTTCTTCTGCGCCTGCGCGAACACCGCACCGATCAGGTGCGAGATCAGCTCGCGCACCAGCTCGGCACCGCGCCTGAGGTCTTCGAGGTCGGGATAGTGCGCCGAGGTCTCGGCGATGATCTCAGCCGTGAGCGGCATCACCTTGAGATCGTCGAGATGGAACAGGCCGGCACGCAGACCATCGTCGATGTCGTGGGCGTCATAGGCGATGTCGTCGGCGATGGCGGCGACCTGCGCCTCCAGTGAGGCGAAGCTCCACAATTCGAGGTCGTAGGTCTCGATATAGTCGGCGATGCCGACGGGAATGCCGTGCTCGCGATAGCGCCCCACCGGCGCGCCGCTGCGGTCGGTCAGCGGACCGTTATGCTTGACGATGCCCTCCAGCGACTCCCAGGTCAGGTTGAGCCCGTCGAAATCGGGGTAGCGATGCTCGAGCGAAGCGACGACGCGGAGCGTCTGGGCGTTGTGGTCGAAGCCGCCAAAATCCTTCAGGCAGGCGTCCAGCGCCCGCTCGCCGGCATGGCCGAACGGGGGATGACCGAGATCGTGGGCCAGCGCCAGGGTTTCGGTGAGATCCTCGTCCAACCCGAGCTGCCGGGCCAGCGCACGGGCGATCTGCGCCACCTCCAGCGAATGGGTCAGCCGGGTGCGGTAGTGGTCGCCCTCGTGGAACACGAACACCTGGGTCTTGTACTTCAGGCGGCGGAACGCGGTGGAGTGGATCACCCGGTCGCAATCCCGCCGGAACGGGCTGCGGGTCCGGCTCGGCGGCTCCGCGACCAGCCGGCCGCGGCTGCGGTCGGGATCGCAGGCATAGGGCGCATGGGGGGCAGCCATTCCGACGGACACGACGAATTTAGTCCCTATCCATTTGATTCTGCGTATCCTTGCACTTAACTATGCCGGACGCGGGATACCAAATGAATTGGGCAAGTGAACCTGGTATGACCGCGGGACTATCGGAGACGAGCCATGACGACCGACGTGACCATCAGTGACCGCGCCGCACGCCGGATTGGGGAGATCCTCAAGGGCGAAGGCTCTGGCGCGATGCTGCGCATCTCGGTCGAGGGCGGCGGCTGCTCGGGTTTCCAGTACAAATTCGACATCGACCGTGCGCGAACCGACGACGATCTCGTGATCGAGCAGGACAATGCGGTGGTGCTGGTCGATTCCGCCTCGCAGCCATTCCTGGCGGGGTCGCAGGTCGATTTCGTCGACGATCTGATCGGCGCCTCGTTCCGCGTCAACAATCCGAACGCAACGGCATCCTGCGGCTGCGGCACCAGCTTCTCGGTCTGACCGGCTAAACGCCGGTTATCTGTTTCTCCTCATCCGTCCACTCCATCTCGGCCGGCAACAGTTCCGGCTGCAGCGGCGCGTCCTCGGACATCACGTGGCCGTCGAGCGCACGCAGCAAGGCCGCGACCAGCGCCGGCTTGCGCAGCGGCTTGGCGAGGAAGTCCGACATGCCCGCCTCGCGGCAGATCCTGACGTCCTCGGGGAAGGCATTGGCGGTCAGCGCGACGATCGGCAAAGCTTCGCAGCGCCCGCCTTGCGCGCGGATCGCGCGGGTGGCGGCAAGCCCGTCCATGTCGGGCATGCGCACGTCCATCAGCACCACATCGTAATTGCCTTCGGATGCTGCCGCGACGGCTTCGGTGCCGTCGGTGACGACGCGCAGCTCGACGTCGAAGGCCCCCAACATCTTGCTCACGACCATGCGGTTGACCGCATCGTCCTCCGCGACCAGCACCTTCAGCGGCCGATCGAGACCGGCGATACGGGTCTTGAGCTCGTCGGCCTCATCGTGGCCGGCCGTCTGCTCGGAGGCCTGCGCCTGGCTCCAGGGCAGGACCAGCGTGAAGCGGAAGGTCGATCCCTCGCCCGGCGTCGAGGTGACGCCGATGGTGCCGCCCATCTGCTCGATGATGCGCCGGGAGATCGCAAGCCCGAGCCCGGTGCCGCCGAAGCGGCGGCTGATCGAGGCGTCGGCCTGCGCGAAGTCGCTGAAGAGCTGGCCAAGCTTTTCGGGGGCGATGCCGATGCCGCTGTCGGTCACCGTCCATTCGACGGTCGCCAGCAGATCGCGGCGCGCCTGGCAGGTCGCCGAGATCGTCACCTCGCCTTCATCGGTGAACTTCACCGCGTTGGACGCGAGGTTGAGCAGCACCTGGCGGATGCGCGCGACGTCGCCGCGCAGCGTCGGCGGCAGGTTCGGGTCGAGTGCCAGCTTGACCGTCAGCCCCTTGCCCTTGGCGCTCGCGCGGACCACGGTCACGACAGCCTCCACCAGCGCCTGCGGGGCGAAGTCGATCACTTCGAAGGTGAAGCGCCCGGCCTCGAGCTTGGACAGGTCGAGGATGTCGTTGAGGATGCGCTGGAGATTGTCGCCGGACTCGCGGATCGTGGTCACGGCCTCGCGCTGCTCCGGATCGAGCTTGGTTTCGAGCAGCATGCTGGCAAGCCCGAGCACGCCGTTCATGGGCGTGCGGATCTCGTGGCTCATCACGGCGAGGAAGTCCGACTTGGCGCGGCTCTCGGCCTCGGCCTTTTCCGCGCGCCAGCGTTCGGTCACGTCGCGGCCGAAGCCGCGATAGCCCAAAAATTGTCCCTCGCGATCATAGGCCGGCTTGGCCGTCAGCGACCACAGCCGCGCCTCGCCGCCGGCGACGACCTTGAGGTTCATCTCGTGCAGCGGCTCGTTCTGCTCCATCAGGCCGACGACGTTGTAGGCCGCGCTCTTGTCCTCGGGGCACAGCATGTCGAGCACGTCGGCGAAATGCGATCCCTTCAATAGCGGCAGCGGCAACTGAGCGACGTCCGCGAAGCGCTCGGGCACATCGACCAGATGCCCTTCGGCATCGGTCTGCCACAGCCAGTCGCTGGCGTTCTCCTGGAAGTCCTTCAGCAGCAGCGAGATGATCTCGGTCTGGCGTTCGAGTTCGAGCTGGGCCTTGAGATTGCCGAGGAACAGATTGCCCTGCGAGACGATGCTGCGCGCCATGAAGAATGCGAACAGCAGCAGGAACACCGCCGTCACCAGATACGGCCCGGCGCCGCAGAGCAATAGCGCCCCGGCGCAGGCGGTCGTCATGGTGGCGAGATAGACGAGGCCGGCGCGCGGGAACGTCGACAGCGTGAAGGCGCCGCCCGACATCATGCCGACCATCAGGCAGGCCAGGATCAGCTGGCTGGTCGGCTCGATGCGGCTGAACAGAGCGAGCGGCAACGCGCCCCAGATCGCGGCGAGCAAGACCGCCTGCCGCAGCATCTGCCGCGCGGCGCGGGGCGAGGCCTCCTGCGGCGGGTTCTGATGCGACCGCCGCCAGGCGCGCACCGCGAGCGAGGCGGTGGCGGCGAGCGTCAGGCCCCAGATCGCGAGGAAGTCGTTCCATCCCCGGCCCCAGAACAGGATCAGCACGATGGCGACGTTCAGCATCGTCACCGCCATCGTCACGGGGATCAGCCGCGTTACGGCGTCGATCTGCTTGGCGCGGATGCGGCGAATCTCGCGCTCGCTGAGATCGGCGGTCAGGCCGTCCTCGATCTCGAAGCCGCCGAGCCAATACAGGAACGCGCCGATCAGGCCGTCACGCGGCTCGGTTCGCTTCATCGATTTGTCCGGCCATCCCATTCGCGGAACCTTTTGACGATCAATGGCCTGCCGCCTGCTTAAGCCGGGTTAATTTTGTGGGAGATTTTGCGGCGTCCTTGACGGGCGCGTTTGCAGTTTGTTCTAACCATGGCCCCTGCCCGGAGCCCGCCGACATGACCATCAGAGTTGCCACCTGGAACGTGAACTCGGTCCGGCAGCGGATCGACCTCCTGCTGACCTGGCTGAGGGAGTGCCAGCCGGACATCGTCTGCCTCCAGGAGATCAAATGCGTCGACGAGGCCTTCCCGCGGCTCGAGATCGAGGCGCTCGGCTACAACGTGGTCACGCACGGGCAGAAGACGTTCAATGGCGTCGCGCTGCTCTCCAAGCTCCGGTTCGACGAGACCAAGTCGGGGCTCGCCGGCGACGACGAGGACGCCCATGCCCGATTCATCGAGGGTGTGGTCACGCTCAAGCGCGGGGTGCTGCGCATCGCCTGCCTTTATCTGCCCAATGGCAATCCGGTCGGGACGGAGAAATATCCCTACAAGCTCAAATGGATGTCCCGGCTTCTTGACTATTCGAAAGAGCGCCTCAAGACCGAGGAGCCGCTGATCCTCGCCGGCGATTTCAACGTCATCCCGCACGCCCGCGACGTGCACAATCCGGCCGCCTGGACCGAGGACGCCCTGTTCAAGCCCGAGACGCGGGAGAGCTTTCAGTCCCTGCTCGGCCTCGGCCTCACCGATGCCTTGCGGGCCGTCACGGATGAACCCGGGCTTTACACCTTCTGGGACTACCAGGCCGGGGCCTGGCAGAAGAACCAGGGCCTGCGGATCGACCATCTGCTGCTGTCGCCACAGGCCAGCGACCGGCTGGCCAATGTCGGGATCGACAGCTATGTGCGCGGCTGGGAGAAGCCCTCGGACCACGTGCCGGTGTGGGCGGATCTGGATCTGGAGGCAGCCTAACGTCCGCAGAGTTGGTGGGCGCGCTGCGCTTTGCCCACCCTACCGGCACCGAGTTGCCGCCCTACTCGCGGCGGCCGCCCTGCACCCACTGTTCCAGCATTTGCAGGCACATGGCGCGGTCGTCGTCGGAGGCCTTGGCGAAGGCGCGGCTGTAGCTTTCCTTGATCCAGGTCTCGTCGGCACCGGCGCTGTCGCGCGCCAGCGTCAGCCACATCAGGCCGCGCGCGGCCTGTCGCGGCAGACGGTCGCCGTTGAACAGCATCTGGCCGAGCAGCGCCTGCGCCTCGTGCTGGCCCTTCTGCGCGGCGAGGCCGAGCCAGCGCGCGCCGTAGCGGAAATCCTCGCGCGAGGCGTCCGGCGTCTTCAGGTAGAGCCGGGCGAGATCGTATTGCGCGTCGGCATTGCCGAAATAGGAGGCAGCATAGGAGAACATCTCCCGCGCCCGCTCCGGGTCCGACTTGACCTTCGAGTTCGGGATGCCGCTCAGATAGTAGCGGCCGAGCGCGACGAAGGCGTTGGCCACGATCTGCGCCTGCGGTGCCGACGGGCTGTCCTCGGCATGCGCATTGGCGATCCGGCTGAAATATTCGAAGGCACGCAGATCGTCCTGGGCGACACCGTCGCCATTGGCGTACATGCGGCCGAGCTTCCACTGCGCGATGGGGTGACCACCCTCGGCGGCATATTGCAGCGCACTAAGCGAGGTCGCCTGAGGCACGGCCGCCGGCGCGACCTTGCCGCGTGCGGTCGCCGCGCTCCCCGGCAAGGTGGTGACGACCGGGATGGTCGCGTCCTTCGGGTTGACCGGAGCCCCGTCGAAGGCAAGCGCCGGGGCGGCCAGCGCACCGACCCCCAACACAAACGCAACTATGGCACGCCTAGATGTCCGCATAGCACTGTTTCTCGTGCGCGCCGCCCGGATGGGTCACTGCCCCCCCGACCGCTGGTCCAACCTGTTGAGCATATTTCCAGAGCGCACCCGACGTGTGGTTAGTCGCGCGAGCGGTCCATTTGGTCTTGCGCTGGGCGAGCTCGGCGTCGCTCAATTTTACGTTAAGGGTACCGGCGACCGCGTCGATCTCGATGATGTCGCCGTCCTCGAGCAGCCCGATCGGGCCGCCAATGGCAGGCTC
>NZ_AJQF01000270.1:0-2106 GCF_000261705.1 Bradyrhizobium genomosp. III
GGGTGGCGCCCGAGAAGCGGCCGTCGGTGATGAGCGCGATCTTGCCGCCCATGCCCTGGCCGGTCAGCGCCGCGGTGGTCTGGAGCATTTCCCGCATGCCGGGGCCGCCCTTGGGCCCCTCGTAGCGGATCACGATGACTTCGCCTTCGCGGTAGGTGCGCTTCTGGACCGCCTCGAAAGCATCCTCCTCGCGGTCGAAGCACCTGGCCGGACCGGTAAACCTGAGGTTGGACATTCCCGCGACTTTCACGATCGCACCTTCTGGCGCCAGATTGCCCTTCAGACCGACCACACCGCCTGTCACGGTGATGGGCTTGTCTGCCGGGTGCACCACGTCCTGGTGCGGATTCCACTTCACGCTCTTGAGGTTTTCGGCGATCGTACGGCCCGTGACGGTAAGGCAATCACCGTGCAGGAAGCCGTTGTCGAGCAGCGTCTTCATCAGAAGCGGTATGCCACCTACTTCAAACATGTCTTTGGCGACATAACGGCCACCCGGCTTCAAATCCGCGACATATGGTGTCTTTTTGAAGATTTCGGCAACGTCGAACAGGTCGAACTTGATGCCACACTCATGCGCGATCGCCGGTAGGTGCAGCGCAGCATTGGTCGAGCCGCCAGAGGCGGCGACCACGGCGGCGGCATTCTCCAGCGCCTTGCGGGTGACGATGTCGCGCGGCCGGATGTTTTGGGCGATCAGGTCCATCACCTGCTCGCCCGCGGTCATGCAGAAGGCGTCGCGGATTTCATAGGGGGCCGGGGCACCGGCCGAGTAAGGCAGTGCGAGGCCGATCGCCTCGGACACGGTCGCCATGGTGTTGGCGGTGAACTGCGCGCCGCAGGCGCCCGCCGAGGGGCACGCCACGCGTTCGATCTCGTCGAGGTCTTCGTCCGACATGGCGCCGACCGAATGCTTGCCGACGGCCTCGAACATGTCCTGCACGGTGACCTGCTGCCCGCGGAAAGTGCCGGGCAGGATCGAGCCGCCATAGATGAAGATCGAGGGCACGTTGAGGCGGACCATGGCCATCATCATGCCCGGCAGCGACTTGTCGCAGCCGGCGAGCCCGACCAGGGCGTCATAGGCATGGCCGCGGACGGTCAGCTCGACGGAGTCGGCGATGCATTCGCGCGACGGCAGCGAGGAGCGCATGCCGTCATGCCCCATGGCGATGCCGTCGGTGACGGTGATGGTGCAGAACTCACGCGGGGTGCCGCCGGCTGACGCCACGCCCTTCTTCACCGCCTGCGCCTGGCGCATCAGGGCGATGTTGCAGGGAGCGGCCTCATTCCAGCAGGAGGCAACGCCGACGAAAGGCTGGTGGATCTGCTGGGTGGTCAGACCCATGGCGTAGAAATAGGACCGATGCGGCGCGCGCGCAGGGCCTTCCGTCACGTGACGGCTCGGCAGCCTCTGCTTGATGTCGGTCTTCGCGTTCATCGCAACCCAGTTTCCTCGGTCAACCCTTTCAGACCCGAAAAATCAGAGCCAAGATTTGAATCGACCTTGGGATTTTCTCGTGGCCCTTCGAAGACCGCCGCTGCCCGTAAAACATTAGAGTGATTTTATTCATGTTCGGGTGTGGCCAAAAAGCGGCGGCGATGCGAACCGCCGGTGATGAGGGTTAAATCCGGGATGAGTGTTGCGGAGACAGCACAATCGTTACCGGGAAGACACGGGTTGGATTACTGCAATACCCTCAGGAAGATGACGATCCACAACTTCAGATTTTGTGGCACGCACACTGCGCCCAACTCCTCCTCGGCGACCAGGCGTGCGAAAGTGAGTCGGTGTGCCCTTCCGCTCGTTGGCTACTCCCTCCCGTATCCCGGACAAGTCGCAACGCGCGAGCGTTGCGGCGCAGAGCCGGGACCCAGAAACCGCAGATAGCGCTCGCGGAGACATGGGCCCCGGCTCTGCAGCGCACCGGACGATGTTTTCGCATCGCCGGGGCGCTGCGCTGCGTCCGGGGCACGAGACGAGAGTTTGACGTAGGCTCTCTCCTGCTCGGCAATGACGGAGTATGAGGTGGCGGCACTCCTCCAACCTGCATTTAAATCGTAGACACGTCTTCGCGTCCTCGCGGCGGATTTCGCCCGAGCTTT
>NZ_AJQF01000271.1:0-6525 GCF_000261705.1 Bradyrhizobium genomosp. III
GGCGCCCGCCGGAGCCGCTCGATCAGCAGGCGGGGTGGATTGCGCCAACGCAGCGCCGCTGATCAGAGTGCTGGTGATCAGAGCTGCGGCAAAAATAGTCTTCATCGATCGTCTCCTCCAGTGAACCAGCATCCAGATGGATGCCGCCCGCCAACGCGTGAATGTTCCACTTGTTCCCGGTTGGGCACTGGGGCGGCGGCTCACAGCGCCTGTTTCCTGCGGCTATCGCTATCGCCGCATCGCGCGCCCCGCCTACGCCTATTACGGCGGATCTTATCCGGTCGTTCGGCGCCACTGGCATCGGCACCACCGCCATTATGGGCGCGGCCTTTTCCTTTACATCACTTTCGAAGTTTTCCGCTCACCACCATCCGCCGGACAACGGGTCGTGCCGCTCGAAGGCAAGCCGTCGCTCGGATGCCCTTTTCGATGATTTGGCCGAGCGCTTCGGATGCGGACGGGCCTCTGCGGAGATTCGCGCGGGCGGTTCTTTCTTAATCTGGTCGAACGGTGCTGCAGGCATGGCGGCCATGGCTTCACGCATTTGCTGCCGAGGTTCTTCAGGAGTTGGATCGGCCTGGGCGATCTTCGGCACATCGGCGCTCAGACGCGTATCGAATACGATCTTCTCCGGTAATCTTCTTGCCGACGTGATCCGGATGATGGTTCTGTCAGGATCTGCCATCGCTGCAGGCTCGCCGGGAGCCGGCAAGTACCGGTCGGCAGCGAACAGCAAGGTCAGCAGGAGCCCGCCGACGAAGACGAAATATCGAATGATCGGCATGACCGCTCGCAAACAAGAATAAGAAACAAGAATAAGGGTGAGGTATTGGGCGGGGCCGGGCTGGCGGGAGGCGGGCCGCCTGCTCAGCGACCCGCCTCCCGGGACTTAGTCGATCTCTTGGACGACCGTGCGCGTCGACGGATCGACCAGCATCACGCGTTCGCCCGAGTAGACGTAACGGTACCTGGTGAGCGAGGGGCCCCAATCGGCGGGCACGGCCTCGAGCTCGACCTCGCGCGGCACCGGCTGGCCGACCACGATTTTCTCTCGGGTCTGCACCGGGCGCACCTTGTGTTCGGTCACGTAGGTACGAATCTTTGTGCGGTATTCCGGCTCGATCTGCACGGCGGCGGCATGGCCGGTGCCGGTGGTGGTGACGACGGTCGACTGCGCCAGCGCGCCGGTCGAGATCAGCGCAGCAGCCGCGCACGTCAGCATCAGCTTCTTCATGGGTATCTCCTCACCGCAGGATGCGGCTTGCGAGAACCCAGGGACCGATGACAAGGTTCCAAAGATGTTGCCACTTTTTCCCGACGTCGCAGGACCCAATTTGGCCGAAGGGCCCGCGCGGCGTTCGCTAAGGTCGCGGTGTCGGCTGCGGCGGCGCAGCGGGTTGCTGCGAAGGTGCGGCGGGCGGCTTGGGCTGCTCCGCCGGCGCAACAGAATCTCCCCCGCCGTGTGGCACACAGGTGCCCACGTTGCTCAGCAGTTTTTTCGCCTCGAGATCGCGGGCCTTCCTGTAGTCGCTACGCCGGTCGATTCTTGCGGCGGCCACACGGTCCCAGGCATCGAACGCATCGGAGTAGTGCTGTCGCATTTGCGCTTCGGCGGACAGGCAGTCACTGAACTTGTCGAATACGAGATCGGTATTGACGGGGGCGACGCCACCCACGAGGACCACAAGCATCCATTTCATGGTGTCCGCCTACGTTCGCGCCCGCACATCGGGAACGGTGTTATGTCGGCAAAGTTCCGGCCGGGTCACCAGCCGATCTCTCTGACGAACATACTGAAGCGCCCCGAACGAGAGAGACCTGCGTGCACCATCGATATCCAATCTGCCGGAGCAGAAAAAAGGCCCCAGCTCGCGGGGATATCGGGGGCGTTCGAGCTGAGGCCATACGGGGTCGCCCTTGGGGAAGGGCATCGGGAAAACTTGGCAACCGAGGGAATGTTCCTGCCTAATTTTGAAGGCGACGGCATCACTCGCCCGGAGCGATCGCGTTGCTCGGCGTCGGTCGGTCGGTGATCTGCTGGCCGAACAGGCTGCCGATCAGTTCGACCGCCGTGCGCGCGGTCCGGCCGCGCTCGTCCAGGAACGGATTGAGTTCGACGATGTCGACCGATCCCACCACGCCGGAATCGTGCAACAGCTCCATGATCAGGTGTGCCTCGCGATAGGTCGCTCCACCCGGCACCGTGGTGCCGACGCCCGGCGCCACGCACGGGTCGAGGAAATCGACGTCGAAGCTGACATGCAGCACGCCGTTGCTCGCCTTGACCCGCTCGATGACGCGCCGGATCAAGACGGCGACGCCGAACTCGTCGATCTGACGCATGTCGACGACCCTGATCCGGCGCGCGCGCATCAATTCGTTCTCGAGCTTGTCGATCGAGCGCGCACCGAACAAATCGAGCCTGTCAGGGGTGATCGAAGCGCGCGGATCGTCGCCGAGCAGGCCCTCGAGGCCGGGCTCACCACACAGGAACGCGGCCGACATGCCGTGCATGTTCGCCGTGATCGTCGTCTGCGGCGTGTTGTAGTCGGCATGGGCATCGAGCCAGAGCACGAACAGCTCGCGTCCACGCTCCTGCCAATGACGCGCCATGGCATTGACCGAACCCATGGACAGTGTGTGATCGCCGCCGAGAAAGATCGGCAGCGCGCCGGTTCTCGCGATCTCATGGCCTCGTTGGCTCAGAACGCGCGTCCAGCGCTGGATCTCGCGGTAGTGATTGGCCCTTTCCGGCGGCCTGTCGGTGAGGTCCCCGACTTCGGCCACGGAAAGATCGCCGTAGTCGACGACCTCGAAATCCAGGCTTTCGAGCAGTGTCGCAAGGCCTGCGGTGCGCAGCGCCGCGGGGCCCATCAAGGTGCCGCGCTGCGAAGCCCCCATGTCGATGGGAGCGCCGAGCAAGGCGATGCGCCGGCCTCGATCCGTCACGGTCCGATCGGTCACGGCTGTCTCCTGACATCAACGAGCCACCGCCAGCCTAACAGAGATTCGCACCCGTCGTTTCCCGGGGTAGGTCCGCCGTGGACGTCCTATCGTTCGGAACAAAATCCCGCGCGCTGAATTGCCCATCCAAGGCCGGCACCCGCCGTAAACCACGGCGCCTGTCGCGGATAGCCAAAGGTCATCAAGACCCGCTGTTCAGAACGAGCGCTCGCGCGGATAGCCAAAGGTGCCGGCCCATCGTCAGGTCTGGAGGTCGCGCAGTTGAGCACGGAGATACCGGAATCCACCTCGCAACCCGGCATGGCCGAACGTGCCATCGATACCGCGGCGGACGTCTCCCGCACGGTGGGTGAAGTCGCCGGAGGCCTGCACGCAGCGGTTGATCGTCTGACCTCCGCAGTCGAGGAATCGCGCAAGCCCGGCGGGGCACTCGCGACGGTCGCAGCGATCACGCGCGAGGCGCCGCTTGCGAGCCTGTTCGTCGCTTTCCTCTTTGGCGTCGCGGTCGCGCGCCGGCGGTAGAACGAAGCCGCCTGCTCAGGCAGCGCTGGCCGCGTCGAGTTCGGTTGCCAGGAATTGCTTCTCGAACGCCTCGGCAGGCATCGGACGGCCGAAGAAATAACCCTGTCCTTCCGCGCATCCCATGCTGACCAGGAAGTCGGCAGTCGCGCGGTTCTCGATGCCTTCCGCCACGACCGTGAGGCCGAGCTGCTTGCTGAGGCCGATGGTCGAACCGACGATCGCGGCATCGTCGGAATCGGCGAGCAGATCGAGCACGAACGAGCGGTCGATCTTGAGCCCGTCGAGCGGAAACTTCTTCAGATAGCTGAGGCTCGCATAACCGGTGCCGAAATCGTCGAACAGGACGCGCACCCCGAGCTCCTGAATTCGCTTGAACATGTCGAGCACGCGGCGTTCGTCCTGGATCAGGATGTCTTCGGTCACCTCGATTTCGAGCAGTGACGGGGTAAGCCCCGTCGCTTCGAGCAACGCCGCAACCGAATGCGCGAGATCGCCGGAGTGAAGCTGCGAGGGCGACAGGTTGATCGCAACACGCACGCCGTTGCCGGATAGTTCCCAGTCACGCGCCTGACGGCAGGCGGTCTCCATCACCCAGTTCGCGATCCGCTCTGACAATGCCGAGGTGTTGACCACCGGCATGAATTCTCCGGGCGAGACGTAGCCACGCACCGGATGCCGCCAACGGATGAGCGCTTCGGCCCCGATAAGGCTGCCGTCGATCAGACGAACCTGGGGCTGGTAGAACAGTTCGAACTCGCCGCGATCCGCCGCAAGCGCCAACTCGCTCTCCAGCGTCAGCCGGTTCTCCAGCTCCTGCCTGATCGCAGCCTCGAAGATCACATGGCTGCCGCGCCGCGTCATCTTTGCCTTGCTCAACGCCAGATGAGCATTGCTGAGGAGTTCGTCGGCGCTCTGTCCGCCTTCGCCGTAGACCGCGACGCCGATGCTGATCCTGACACGATGCTGGCGCGTGCCCGTCGCAAGCGGCGTTTCGAATGCACGCGCGATCCGCTCGGCGAACTTCACGATCGGCTCACCGCCATCTGCGGCTTCGCGCACAATGGCGAATTCATCTCCGCCGAGCCGGGCGACGATCGCCCGATCTCCGGCCTGACCCTCCAGGCGAATGGCGACCGCCTGCAGCACCAGATCTCCCGCCGAATGCCCCAACGTATCGTTGATGCCCTGGAAGCCGTCGAGCCCGATGACGAGCAACGCGACTTCGCGAGGCCGTCGCTCTGCATTCGCAATCATGCCGGCCAGTCCGGCATGCAGCGTGTTGCGATTGGCAAGACCGGTCAGCGCGTCGTGTTCGGCAAGATATTTGACGCGTTCGGCTTCCCGCTTGCGGACCGAGATGTCGCGCAGGATCGCGCCGTACTGAAAGCCGTCCGTTCCCTGCCAGCCCGAGAAGCTCGCCTCGACGGCGAAGGTTTCGCCATTCTTGCGCCGGCCCTCGAACTCGACGACGACCGCCCCGCCCGGAACCAGCAGCGCCTGGCGCGCGGCGTCGTGCATGGACGGCCTTGCATCGCCGTCCACCGGCACGGCGCATAGCGTTTCGAACGGACGGCCGATCATCTCCGCCGGCGCGTAGCCGAAGATCGTGCTCGCGCCGGGATTCCAGACCGTGATCCGGTGATCCTCGTCGGTGCAGACGAGACCATCGCCAAGCGACATCGCGATGCGGTGAAAGCGGCTCTCGGCGATGCGTCCCAGGAGACTGCGGAAATCGATTTCGTCCAGCGCAATCGCGGCCAGATAGGCGACGATCGCGATGTGAAATAGCGATGTGTCGATGACGAGGGGCCATCTTGCCTGCACGAGGGCCGCGACCAGCTCGATAGCCACCCCGGAGGCGATCAGGACCGCGACGCGAATTCCTGGCGCGAGGCGACGCCACGCATACATCATCAGCAGGCAGATCACGCCCAGACCCAGGATCATGCCGATATCGGATGTCCAGTGCAGCATCCGGCCCTGGAGGATCGATTCTGCGGCCAGCGCCTGGAGGACCGGCCCCGAGACGATCCTGCCGTTGGGAACGCTGAACCGGTCACCGAGCTCGAGCGCGGTGGCGCCGACGATGATCTTCTTGCCTCTCACCTTGTCGAGAGCCGCGGCATCGCCGCGCAGCGCGTCGACATAGGAGACGCTCGGAATGGAGGTTGCACGAAGGCTGAAGTCGATCAGGAAGGGCGGCCGCCGGTTGGCATCCTGCCCGGCCAGCACGACGGCCATCGACGGCATCAAGGCATCGCCGAGCTTCTCGCCGAACGGATAACGACGAACGAGCCCGTCGGGTTCGACCGCGACGTTGACGACGGCCGGCCACGACTGGTTGCTGAAACCCTTCAGGGGGCGATTGATGTGCGCCGTGCCGCCATTCGGCGTCGGCTGCTTGAAGGACGGCAGGATCGTCGAGCCGCCGACATCGCGGAGCGCCTTGACGAAGGCCTCGTCGGACGCCGGATCGGACGGCGTGCTGAAATCGACGTCGAACGCGATGTCCCCCGCGCCCGCCGCCTCGAGCCTGCGCAACAGCTCCGCGTGGAGCCGGCGCGGCCACGGCCACACCCCGATCTGATCGATGGACGGTGCGTCGATGGCCACCACGACGACATTGCCGCTGGCCGCACGCGATTGCCAGCTGAACCGCAGATCGGTGAGCGCGTTGCGAAGCGCACCATGCCATCCCGTGGACAGCACGATCGCAAGCGCGATCACGACGAGAATATGCGGCCGATAACGTTTCACCCGATCCTCCCGCGCACCCGCTTCAACGGATGCGCCCCCTCATCCCCTGGGAAACCGCCTCAGCGCCTGTTGTGGCCGTAGGCATTGCCATGGCCGTTGCTGCCGTTGCCGCCGCCGTTCCCACTGCCGTTGCCGTTGTTGCCCCTGCCGTTGCCGGTGGCACCATAATTGCCGTTGCCGTTGTTCCCGCTATTTCCGTTGCCGTTGTTGCCGGAATTGCCGTTGCCGCCGGAGTTTCCGTTGTTGGCGCCGGGGCTGTCGCTGGATGCACCGGCTGGCGTT
>NZ_AJQF01000272.1:0-30106 GCF_000261705.1 Bradyrhizobium genomosp. III
GCTGCCAGCAGCTGCCGCACCGCTCGTCGTTGCCGCAGTCTGGACGGAGCCGTTGGATGCCGGCGTATTGGATTTGCCGTCGCTCCACACCGTGTCAGGACCGGCGTTGGCGTTCGCGTTGCGCACCTGTCCGGGAGCAACCGCGCCGTGGGCGAGCCCATTCGTGACCTTGTGGACATTCAGCTTGACCTCGCCGAGCGAGCTCGAGATGCGCACGACGCCGGCCTTGGAAACATGACCTCCAGCCGCCTGATGCGACGGCTTCGGCACGCCAGCCGCCTTGGCCCCCTTGTCGATCGGACCGAGCGCATGGATCGCATGGCCGCTCGCGGCATTGCGCGGCGCCGACAGGCCCGATTTCGGTACGGGGACACGCTCGATCGTCGAGGCGCGCGGCTTGCCATGCTCGATCGGATTGAACGTCCCCGCGCCGCTCAAGCTGAGACCGGGCTTGCCGTGCTCAAACACGGTGGCCGCTTGTCCCGGCATGACCTGGGCAATCTGTCCCGTCTTGAAGTCGGAGACTTCGACCTGGCCGCGGAGCACGCCGACCTTGGTGCTGCCAGCTCCCACCGTGACGCTGAACTGCGTTCCCTTGACCACGGCGGCGAGATAGGGCGTCTCGACCTCGAAATGCTTGACGTTGCGCTTCTCGACCTCGAGCAGGATCGATCCCGCCCGCTGGATGATGGTGGTGGAGAGCCCCTCCTTCTTCTCCGAGGGCAAGCCGATCACGGAGTTGGGAGAGATCAGAATGGTCTCCTCGCCGCGGACGAGCAGCACCCGGCCGTTGCGTCCGGTGCGGATGGTATTGCCGGGCTTGAGCGTCGCTTCCTGGTTCAGCGAGACCTGTTGCGCGCCGTCGGTCGCGACCCACACCTCGCCGGTGGCCTTGCTGACCGACCAGACGCCATCCTCCGCGGTAAACGCAGCGGAAGCCGTTCCAAGGGTCAGCGCCGCCACGAGGGCACACCGCATTCCAATTCTGCCAAGCATCACGATCCTCAGTCCGCGTTACAGCCGGAGCTGAGGGGTATCCGGAAATCACTCAAGAGAGGATTAGCGGGAAGCGGCCCGTGCAGTGGCAGCATTAACCAATCATTGACCATAAAAAACTATGAAAAATCATGCGGATAACGAACCCTTACCGCCCCATCGCAAAGTCTCCGTCAAACTACGGAGAGAGATTCGCGACGTACGTTGAGCAGCGGCATCTCATTACCGCGTTGGTGATGGTGGTACCGATCTTTGCGGGAATTTCCCAGGCGTTCGCACAACAGGCGAACCAGCCGGGTTTCGATCCGCGCCAGCCCGAGAAATATTTCGATAACCAAACCGAGCGGGAATCGCTGAGCCGGCCTCCGGTCCGGCTTCCGGGTGTCGGACAGCCCAACACCGGCGGCGATACCAAACCGCAATTCGTGCTGCGCGGCGTCAACGTCAGCGGCGCACACACCGTATCCCAAGATCGGATCGCCGCGATCTATCAGCCCTATCTCGGCAAGCAGGTCTCGCAGGCGGATCTCGCCGCGATCGCCGGCGCGATCAGCGATCTCTACCGCGCCGAGGGGTTCCATCTGAGCCGGGCCATCGTGCCGCCGCAGGACATTGCCGACGGCCGGGTACGGATCCAGGTGATCGAAGGCGCCATCGTACAGGCCGAGCTGAAAGGCGACGGCGCCGAGCAGTTCGGCGTAAGGCCGATGCTCGGGCCGGTTCTGGCCGAGCAGCCGTCGCGCCTTGCAACACTCGAACGCAAGCTCTTCCTCATCAACGGCAGGCCGGGCGTTCGGATCACCGATACCGCGCTGGAGGAGATCGGTGGCGCGACCGGCCGCTTCCGTCTCACAGTCGTTTTGAAGACCTGGCACGCCTTCTCCTCGTTCGGTCTGGACAATCTCGGATCATCTTCCGTTGGCCCGTGGCAGAGCTACGCCACCGGCGCGTTCAACTCCTACCTCACGCCCGGCGACACGCTGGCAGTCAACCTGTCGACGATTGCCAACGATCCTCGCCAGCTCGGCTTTGCGCGGCTGTCCTACGACACGCCCGTCGGCGTCGACGGCGTGCGCCTCGGCGCTTCCGCCCTGTACAGCGCGGTCCGGCCGGGCGATGCCCGCCGCCTCGACAGCGATATCACGACGACCGAGGCGTTCGAGCTGCGCGCCAGCGTCGTCCCGCTGCAATCGCAATCCTCCACGCTCACGCTGACTGCGGCGACGACCTTCAGCAATGTGTCCGAGCACGACCGTTATGGTCCCTGGTACAACGACCATATCAGGACCGCGAGCCTGACCGCCGACTACCGGCTGCAGGATCGCTTCGGTGGCACCAATCTTGCGACGCTGACCTACCGCCAGGGCCTCGACATCTTCGGCGCCTCGCATTTCGACGACGACCTGTTGTCGCGCGACGGCGCATCTTCGAACTTCTCGGTGCTGAACCTCTGGTTCACGCGCTACCAGACGCTCAACGATACCTGGTCACTCAGGCTCTCCGCGGCGAGCCAGACCGCATCGCGGCCACTGTTCACCTCGCAGCAATTCTATCTCGGCGGCGTGGCCTTCGGCCGGGGCTATGGCGCAGCCGAGATCAGCGGCGACAACGGCCTTGCCGGCTCGCTCGAACTGCGCTTCGACCAGAAGCTCAATTTCCGCTACTGGACCGGCTATCAGCTCTACGCCTTTGGCGACGCCGGCGCCGTCTGGAACGACGGTTACCGCCTGAGTGACGGCCTGTCGCTCGCATCGGCCGGGGCCGGTGTGCGCTTCTTCCTGCCAGAGGATATCCAGGCCGATCTCGGCGTAGCGGTGCCCTTGAGCTACCGGGCACCGGACAACGAGCGCCGCAGCCCCCGCTTCCTGTTCACCCTGTCGAGCGCGTTCCGGCTCTGCCCCGAACGCGGCAAGTCCGGCTGTCTGTAGCCACCCCGTCGTTCGCACGGTGAGCCTGGCATGCGGTCCTTTTTGCGGGCTTGCTCACAGACTTGCCTAAATTTAATCCCGTAAGCTGCTCACGATCGCTCGATCCGGGAGTTCCCAATGACCATGTTCAGTCAAATGTGATTTGAGATGAAACCATGAAGAGGGTGTTTGCAATCCTGGCGTTTCTCTGCGTCCTCGGCGTCGGGGAATATTTCGTCGTTAGTCGGTTCGCGATCCGCCATGAGACTTTGGCGCTGTTCGACGCCTCGCGGCAGCGGCCGATCTCGGTCGACGTGGCGGTGCGGCGCGATTACGAGACCAAGGCGAATCTCGGCCTCTGGAAACTCCCGCTCGCCATCATCAGCAACGGCAACACCGTCAAGGCCACCGAATACTCCTTCCTTGCCAACGTGCTTGCCGCGCGCGGCTATCTGGTTGCCAGCATCCAGCAGGACCTGCCGAGCGATCCGCCGCTGATGACCCATGTCGGTCAGCAATATGTCGGCCGGCGCGAGGTCTATATCCGCTGCGAAGCCAACATTCTGTTCGCGCTGGACAAGCTGAAGAAGCAGCACGAAAACGTCGATTACGACCACATCACCCTCGTCGGTCACTCCAACGGCGGCGATGTCTCCATGTATGTTGCCCATCAGCACCCGGAGCTGGTGTCGAAGGTGATCACGCTCGACAATCTGCGGGTGCCCTTCGTGGTCAGCGACGGCATGAAGATCCTGTCGTTCCGGTCAAAGGATCCGCATTTCCTGACCGATCCCGGCGTGCTGCCGACGCCGGAAGAAGCCAAGGCGCGCGGTATCGACATCGTCCACACTGGCGCGCAGCACACGGAAATGAGCGATCGCGGTCCCAACTCGGTCAAGGAGAAGATCCAGGAAACGCTCGACCGTTTCCTGCGCGACAGCGCCAGCAGCGCGCTTGCGCCGGCTGATACGAAAACCCCGATGATCATGAATCCGGGCGACTATTAGCCCGGAACGCTTTGCGGCAGATCAAGGCGGCTCCGAGGCGCCGGGATAAAAGGGCGATATAGCCTCGGAGAGGGACACGTGTCGCACTACATTGAAAGTCTGGATACGAGAAATCTCGATACGAGAAGTCTCACGAGAAGTCTTGGCCTGCCCGCGGCGAGGATGCCGGCTTTCCTACGGCATCTCTATCGTTCGGCCCGCAAGCTGCTGCGGTCGATCATCGCCCGGATTGATCTCTCGCAATTTCCGGGATCGTGCTGCGGATAAGCATGGGCCGCTAATCGATGCATGAAAGTTACCCTATGCACCAGCATTTGAGACGAATTTGCCTGCTGCTTGCCGTAACCTCGAGCTTCGGCACACCGTCGGCTCTCGCGGCCAATGCCGATCACGGTGCGGACCTCGCCAAACGCTGGTGCGCAAGCTGCCATGTCGTCGCGAACGGCCAAACCCAGGCGAGCGCTGACGTCCCCTCCTTTGCCTCCGTCGCGCGCAGGCCGGACTTCAGTCCGGAGAGGCTCGCCTTCTTCCTGCTTGATCCCCACCCGAAGATGCCGAATTTTCCCCTGAGCCGAACCGAAGCCGGCGACATCGCGGCCTACATCGCTTCGCTGCGCTAGTGGCACGCCGAGCACGAAGCTCGCCACACATGCAAATCCCCGCCGGAGGACCGGCAGGGATCAGCAGAAGGACGACAGACGGCGAATGTGGTCATTCGGTGGCCCGTCATAGATCTGAGCCGGCATCGAGGTTCGGATCGCCACGCCGCGCAAGTTCAATTGTGGGCATGCTGCGCGCGCAGAGAATTAGGACTTCCCTTTGCCCTGTTGCATGAGACTGCCGGTCATCTGGCGCATGTGATCTCCGGCGCTGGTGAACTGGCTGCGCAGGAAATCGGACTGGATTCGCATCGCTTCCTGAAGGTCGGTGGCATGAACCAGCTTGCGCGCATGCTCGAAGGCCGACTTCATGTTCTGCTCAGTGAAAACCAGCGCCTGCTTCGACACCTCCGTCCCCGGTCCTGGAACGGACGACATCGATTTGGTGGCGGCGTCGAAAAACATGCCGAATGCCTTCTCCGCCTGATCAATTGTCTTCTCGGCCAGGTCGCGCAGTTCGGCCGGAACTTCGAGCTTCGGTTCGATCATGGTCGCACTCCTCCCGTTTTCCCAATTGAATACCACACTTGCCGGATCGCCTTCCAGCGGCCAGCCCGCGTGGAAACGTCGCCGGCGGTCCGGCTCCGGCGGGAAAACGAACGGGAAAACGAGAGAGACGGCGTAAGGCCGGCGCTCGGCCGGGCTCAGGACAAGGGGTGCTCGGGCAGAATTTCTTCGGTGGCGAGGTCTTCGACCAGCTTGATGACCTCGAAACGCTGTCGAGGCGCGAGCTTCAGGAACGCGCGGAGCAGGCGCAGGCTTTCGACCGTGCCGCTCGCCGGCGCGCCGAGCTTGAGGTGCAGTTCAGCCGCGAAATTGAGGTTTTTCATCTCGCACCTATGACAAGCATCGGCTTCGTGACCCGCTCAAGAACCGAACGCCATAACAAGACGCCATACAGGACCCATGGCGACGAACTCTCGGCCGGGTGGCCCCGGCGGGTTGGCACGCCGAATGACATGTCCAAACGACAGGCTCAACCATCTGGTTGCAATTATGTCAAGGAACAACCCGTCCGGCAAGCCCAACAGTGCCTAAAGCGATGCTTCGTCTGCATCGCACCACGGCAATTCCGGATAACAGGTATATCGACCGCCGTCACCCACCTGCGTCAAGAAGCGTCATCAATCACGCACGCAGCTCCAATCGCCGTCGATCGGCACAACGTTTCTGCTTGTTTCCGATATGAACGGACATTCGGCTGCGAATGAGCCCTTCTCAGTGCCTACACGTAATTGTTGAGTGCGACCTCGGCGGTTGTATTAACGGCAGAATAACGATCGATCTCGCAAGCCGGATATGTTTCCGCCGGTGAACCGTTGTCCATGAACGAACGACCAAGCCGTTGCGACACGGCCACGCAGACAACGGGCGCCATGGCTGAAAACTCTTCGATTCGGGCGCGCCTCAGCACCAAAGGACGACGGCATGCTTTCTCGCTGCGATCTCATCAAGGGCGCCGCGGTCGCGCTTTTCACCCTCTCGATACAAGGCGCATGGGCGCAGGAGACCAAGATGAACCTGTTCAAGATCGTCACCGTCAAGGACGAGATCGTCGTCGGGTTGTCGGCGGAGGAGCTTCAGGCGCTCGGCGGCAATGATGCGAGCGCGGTTGCGCACGCGCTGGCGCAGAAGGGCGATCTCACGGTCTGGCAATATAACGTGCATCGCGGCCCGAACGGTGAATTGCAGCAGGCGCCGACCGCCAGGATCGGACTTTTGGCCAACGCCTCGCTCCGCGTCGAACCCTATTCGACGCCCTACCAGATCGTCCCGCATCCGTGAGCGGCAAACTGGCGCGCCCGCGGCCCAAGCCGCAGGCGTGCCGTTGTCATCTGCGCCGCCCTGCCTGCCGTGTCCCCGTTTCCGTCGCAAAACCGTAGATCAGCGCCAGCCGGTCGAGGCACTCGCGAAAGCGTCGCGCAAAATAGTCGTTCCAGCGCTGCGTACGGACGGCACGACGCTGCCCGATTTGATCCATGGTCAGGCCCAGCACCAGCACGTCGTGCACCAGCGCAGCGCCGTCGGTCCCGAGTTCGCGCTCGACCTGGTTCAGCCGCAGCACCGCCTGGCGCTGGCTCTCGGTGACCGGCTCGCGCGTGCGCGCGCCATCGACATATTCACGGGTCGGGTCCATCGCCTGAGGGCCCCGCTCCGCTCTCTCCCAATCGTTCTGGAAGGCGCGCCCGCCGAGAAATTGCGCCTCATCGATCTGGTGGTGTGCATGCAGCCGTCCCAGCGGATCGCCACGGATCGACCGGATCGCCACGATCTTCTCACCAGCATCGAGCGCCAGCGGATTTTCGACCTCGACCTCCGCCACTTCGGCATTGAATGGCACGTCGCGGGACCGCCGGTCGTGGATCTGCGCCAATTTGTAGGACTTGTTGCGTCGGACACGAGCCACTTGGATACTCCTTGCGAAATCGACGATGAAACGGGTGAGAGTTCAGGCCGCGAAGACCAGCTTCAGCACGACGGGACCGGGGACTCGGGCGGACGCAGCCCCGGAGCGACGCGTCAGGCCCGCATGCGGGGCGCAATAGCTGGAGCCCGGCTGGCGCGGATGGCCGCAGAAGGCGATCTCCTCCCCGTCCTTGTCGCCGCCATAGGGATAGCGGCAGTCGGCCGGGTCGAGGTCCACCAGTTGGACCAGGCGCGGCTGAACGCCGACGCAGCGCAGCTTCACCCGCACCGCAGGCTTCATTGCGGACTTCGGCGGCACGTTCAGATTCGGCACCGCGCGGCGCGGCGAAACCGGGGCCTCACCCGGCAAATATGGCGCGACCGATGGGCTCACGATCCATTCCGGCATGACGAGCCCGAGCCGCTTGGCGCGGCCGATCACCGCATTGCGCGTGTAAGCCGTTCCAAACCTTGCGTTAATCTGCCTTCCGATTTCCGCATAAGACATGCCTTTGAGAAAATAGTCGCGAAGCGCGTCGGAGTGCTCCGACGGCCAATGGCCCGGTTCCATGCTGCTGTCCTGTGATGCGTCTCCTCCGATCGCACGACCGGGGCGAAACAGACATTCCGGTATTCCGAAGCACAAGTCAAGCGATAATTCTGATATTCATAATTGCAATAATTCCGAATTTCGGATTACAAGAGCGAGACGATGGGTAATCGAGGGAATCACCATGTTGGACGTTGCAATGATCGAGCGGGGCCTGGAAAAGACGGGCAAGAGCAAGGGCGGCCTCGCGGCGGCCATGGGCGTGCGGCCCGGCGCGGTCTCGGAGATCCTCGGCGGCGAACGCCTGGTGAAGGCCTCGGAAATCATTCCGATCATGGAATATCTCGAACTCAATCTCGCGCCGATCATGGGCCGAGTCGGTGCCGGCGCCGTGATCGAGCCGGATTACGAGCAGGTCCCCCCGGAGGGTCTCGGCGACATCGCGCTGCCCTTCCCGATCATGGAAGAGACTGTCGCCTTCGAGATCGTGGGTGATTCGATGCTGCCCAAATACGAGAGCGGCGACGTGATCGTGGTCTACAAGGATCAGCGCCATCCGCTGTCGAGCTTCTACGGCGAGGAGGCCGTGGTCCGGCTCAAGACCGGCGAGCGTTATTTGAAAACGATCGAGCGGGGGAAAAGCCCGTCCGTCGTCAATCTCACCAGCTTCAACGCCAAGCCGATCGTCGGCGTGAAGCTCGATTGGGTGGGTGAGATCTGCCTGTCCATGCCCAAGGGCCAACTCGAGCGGCTGCGCGCCAAGTCGGCTCGCCCCCGCAAGAAGGGCAAGTAGGGCATCGGCACGGCCGCCGATTTCGCTTTTTCGAAATCGGCCTTGACTTGATTCTGTTTTTCGGAAATAATCTGCCGCGCGCCCGCAATGGGGGCGCGGCAGAGTCGTTTTGATGCAATATTTCGTCGTGATGATCGACTATGGACGGCGGGGCCGCGAGGCGGTCGTCGACCCCGAAATCACAAGGCGTGAGGTCATCTCCCGCATCGCCTCGGGCGAATACCGGAATGTCTCGTTCATACACGAGATCGCCGGGAGTTCGGTCGAGGACGTCACCGAGGCGATCCTGACCGAGGCCGCCCTGCCCCGGATCCCGCCCGAAGACGTCGACCTCCAGGCAATTCACCTCGATCACGCCCGCGATGTGCGCAAGCATGAACGGACGTGACGCAAGCCCGGACATCACACCAGAAGGACGGTCGATCCCGTGGTCTTGCGTGCGGCGAGATCGGCATGCGCCTTGGCGGCGTCCTTCAACGGATAGGTCTGGTGCACCTCGATCTTGACCGCACCGGACTTGACGACGTCGAACAGCTCGTTCGCCATCGCGATCAGATTTTCGCGCTTGGCGGCGTAGGTGAACAATGTCGGCCGCGTGACGTAGAGCGAGCCCTTCTGGGCCAGCAGGCCGAGATTGAGCGGCTCGACCGCGCCGGAGGACTGACCGAACAGCGCGGCGACGCCGAGCGGCGCGAGGCAATCCAGCGATTTCAGGAATGTGTCCTTGCCGACGGAGTCATAAACCACCGGGACCTTCTTGCCGCCCGTGATTTCGTCGACCCGCTTCACGAAATCCTCGCGGGTGTAGATGATGACGTGGTCGCAGCCATGCGCCTTGGCGAGCTTGGCCTTCTCGTCGTTGCTGACGGTGCCGATCACGGTCGCGCCGAGGTGCTTGGCCCACTGGCCCAGGATCAGACCGACGCCACCGGCCGCGGCATGCAGCAGGATGGTATCGCCCGCCTTCACCCGATAGGTCTGCCGGATCAGATATTGCGTGGTGAGACCCTTCAGCATCATCGCCGCCGCGGTCCTGTCGTCGACCCCCTCAGGCAGCTTCAGCAAGCGGTCCGCGGGGATCAGCCGCGCCTCGGAATAGGCGCCGAGCGGCGAGGCGCCATAAGCGACACGGTCGCCCGGCTTCAAATCGGTGACGCCGGGCCCGACCTCCTCGACGACACCGGCGGCCTCGCTGCCGAGCCCGCTCGGCAGTTGCGCCGGATACAGGCCGGAGCGGTTGTAGATGTCGACGAAATTGAGGCCGACGGCGGTGTGGCGGATGCGCGCTTCGCCCGGTCCGGGCTTGCCGACGCTGACCTCCTCCCAGACCAGGACTTCCGGACCGCCGGTCTTGTGAAAACGAATGGCATGCGTCATGGGCGTTACTCCCTTATCGTTGGTTGAGGCTCCGAAAACCGGATCGGCCGCAGAAATAGGCATTCAGTCCGCCCGTTACAGTACAGACACGTAACAAGAATGTCACAGCGCGCGACAAACGTCCGCCGTTCCATCTCCGTTCGATAGAGTTGATGACGTGCCTGGGGCGACCGGCAGTAGCTTCTGCGCGGGGTTTGGTTGTCGCCTGCGAAGGAGAGCCGAGATGCCAGCTTATGTACAGCATCATCAGGACATCGAGATCGCGCCTGTGAATTGCCCGGCATGCATGGGGTTCCTGCCGATGTATGTGCGCGAGGTCGAGCCGCATTGGAGCCTTGCCAAGATCGACTTTGTCTATGAATGCGCCGATTGCGGCGCCGAGGTCAGACAGACGATCCGCAAGCCGGAGCTGCTGCGGCACTGATCGCGCGAACGGCGAGCCGCGCAAATATCCGCGCCGACACGTATTTGCGTCGAGCGGAAAAAGCGCCGTCCGTGCGGGTCTGATGCCTCCCAAACGAGGCTTGTTCTTTGCCAGGAACGCAGGCAGAACAAGCCCCAAGCAAGACCTTTGGGAGCGCCCTTTCGTGGCTGATCAGAAGGCCTCGACCTCGATCGAGGCAGTGGAGAGCGGCCTCGCCGCGCAGGGCTACATCGCGAGCCGGCAGATCGCGACCGCCGTCTATTTGTCGCAGCAGATCGAGAAGCCGATCCTCGTCGAGGGCCCCGCGGGCGTCGGCAAGACCGAGCTTGCCAAGGCGATCGCGGCCTGGCGCGGCATGAAGATGATCCGCCTGCAATGCTACGAGGGTCTTGACGAGGCCAAGGCGCTCTACGAGTGGAAATACGCCAAGCAGCTCCTCTATACGCAGATCCTCAAGGACAAGCTCGGCGAAGTCCTCGGCGGCGCGCAGACGCTGCACGCCGCGCTCGACCAGTTGCACGATTTCGGCGACGTGTTCTTCTCCAAGGAGTTCGTCGAGCCGCGCCCCTTGCTCCAGGCGCTGGAGCAGCCGGGCGGCTGCGTGCTCCTGATCGACGAGATCGACAAGTCGGACGCCGAATTCGAATCGCTGCTGCTGGAGATCCTGTCCGATTTCCAGGTCACGATCCCCGAGCTCGGCACCGTCTCGGCGATCACGCCGCCGACGGTGATCCTCACCTCCAACAGCGAGCGCGACCTCGGCGACGCCCTGAAGCGTCGCTGCCTGCATCTGCATATCGGCTTCCCCGAGCAGCGGCTCGAGGAGCGCATCGTCGAAAGCCGGGTGCCCGGCATCTCGCAGGCACTGCGCCGGCAGATGGTCGGCTTCATTCACGAGATCCGCTCGCTGGATCTGAAGAAGCTGCCCTCGGTCAGCGAGACCATCGACTGGGCGCGTGTCCTGGTGCTGCTCCAGGCCACGGAGCTCGATACCGAGGTCGTCAAGGACACGCTCAACGTGCTGCTGAAATACGAAGCCGACATCGAGGCAGCAGCGCCGCAGGTGACGACCTTCATTGCCAAGGCGGCACGGTCCAACGTCTTCGGTTGACGCCGATGCGCGAGAACCTCCATCGTTTCTTTCGGGCAGCACGCGGCGTCGGCGTTCATGTCTCGCCTGCCGAGAGCATCGATGCGATGCGCGCGGTCGCGCAGGTCGGCCTCTCCGATCGAACCATCCTGCGCGACGCGCTGCTTCTGACGCTCGCCAAATCGCAGGACGAGAAGCTCGCGCTCGGCGACTGCTTTGATCTGTTCTTCAGCCAGCCGGAGCCGCGACAGGATCAGACCGAAGCGGGCAGCGAGGAGAACGCCTCGCAGGATCCGGATCAGTCGCCCTCCTCCGGCTCGGCCAGCGAAGCGGGCGAGGGACAGCCTCCCGAGGGCTTGGGCCCGCTCGCGCAGATGCTGCTGTCGCAGGACCGCAACACGATCGCAGCGGCGATTGCCAGCGCTTCCGGCACGGCCTCCCTGTCGGATATCCGCTATTCCACCCAGCGCGGGATCTTTTCCAGCCGCATCCTCGATGCCATGGGCCTCCAGCGCCTGCGCGACGATCTCGACGCGCTGACCGCGACCAACCCGGCACTGGCCGAGCGCCTGCGCGCCGCGCTCGACGCCTTGCGCGAAGCGGTGCGCGAAACCGTCTCGCAGGGGCTCGCGCTCTACGCCCGCGAGGAGGCCGAAAATCTCCGCAACGAGATCCTTCGCAATGCGCCGCTCGCCCGCATCGAGCGGCGCCAGGTCGCGGAGATGCGCGCCCTCATCCGCCAGATCGCGCGCCGCCTGCGCGAGCGCTATTCGAAGCCGCGCAAGCGCCAGCGCCGCGGTCATCTCGACGTCCGCCGCACACTCCGCCGCAACGCGGCCTGGGGCGGCGTGCCCTTCCTCACCGCATGGAAGCGCAAGCATCGCGACCGGCCGAAGATCGTGGCGCTCTGCGACGTCTCGGGATCGGTCGCGCAAGTCTCCGATTTCTTCCTGCTGCTGATCCACTCGCTGCACGAGGTGGTCGACGACGTCCACTCCTTTGCCTTCTCCTCGCACATGATCGAGGTCAGCGAGATCCTGGAAAAGAAATCGCCGGAAGAGGCGATGGCCGAGATCATGTCCAAGGTCGGCTTCGGCTCGTCCGATTACGGCTCTTCGCTGGTCGATTTCGAGAAGGACTTCATGAGCACGCTGACGCCGCAGACCACGGTGATCGTGCTCGGCGATGCCCGCAGCAACAACCTCGACCCGCGTGCCGACATCCTGCGCCGCATCTCCGAACGCTCGAAGCGGCTGGTCTGGCTCAATCCCGAAGGACGGCTCGCCTGGGGCTTTGGCGATTCCGAGATGCCGCGCTACGCGACCTTCTGTACGGTCGTGCGCCAATGCGCCACCGCGCAGCAGCTTGAGCGCGCGGTGTCAGATATCGTGGCGACTTATCAGTAGGTCTTGCTCGCGGCCAGCGTCAGTTCCGCGCAGGCTCCGCCTGGCCGATATTGCACTGCCGGAAGTGATAGGCAATTTCGTCGAGCGCGCGCTGCTCCCATTCCTCGGCTTGCGCGAGCCAGAAAACCCGGCGATCGAAATCGAGCGCGGCGCGCTCCCGGCACAGGGATTCCTGACTGCGAATTTTGACCAGCCTGTTCATGCACTCCACTCCTGCAGCGTGAAGTCATTCCCCGGGGATCACCGTAACAGAATCCTCAACCTTTCGCTTCACGATTTCTGTGCATACTGCGACGCAGAATGGGACAGCAGCGCTTCCCGTGCACCGCGACAACTTGCAGTGCAGCATCAAACGGAATTCATCAATATGTGATCGAAGCTCGGGACGATATTCGCCAACGAGCGATCTTTACTCTTGTGGCGCAATGAAGTGCGGCAATTCGTGAAGAGACGTTCTAAACAGCGCACCGAATTCCCGACTCATTGTCGTCGCATGGTCTTCATGCAGCCCCGCTAACAGAGGCGCGCGAATGGTACTATCGCTTGAGGCAACATGAGCAACGACGTCGACTTCGATCTTTCGCCGGACCAGTGGGAAGCCCTGCGCACACTTCGCAACCCGGTGTCGGGCGGTCGCCTCTCGAAGGCCTATCTTATCGAAAGTCTCGTCAAGTTCGGTCTCGTTGTCGTCAATGACGGCATACCTGTGATGACGCCCACGGGACGCAAGGCGCTCGTGCGCGGATCGTGCCGGCTGCTGGATCTTGCGGCATGAGGTTGCCTTTCGTTTCGGCGTAGGCATAACGGCTGACGGGTCCCGCGGCTTCCTCCCCACGCGACTGTTCAGCGAGATAGGCGGCGGAGTGGTGGGCTCCGCGCCCCCGACACAGCGCTCCTGAAGCGTTGCGTCGCGCCGCCCGGGATAACAGGGCGACCTCCAGGCCGCTTTCCGGAAATACCGCGACAATCTGGCACGGTTGTTGCTCCTTTTTGACGTCCAAGTCGCGTCAAACCGGGGAAATCCACCATGTCGACCATCACCGCGGCGCCCGCCGCAGAGCCGAAGCCGCTCTACACCTCGCTGTTCGTCCAAGTCCTGGCCGCGCTGGTGCTTGGCGTCATCCTGGGCATGGCCGTCCCGGACTTCGCGATCGGGCTCAAGATCCTCAGCGACGCTTTCCTGAAGCTGATCTCGATGATCGTGGCGCCGATCGTGTTCTGCGTCGTCGTGCACGGGATTGCCGGCGCTGGCGACCTCAAGAAGGTCGGGCGGGTCGGCGTCAAGGCGCTGGTCTATTTCGAGATCATGACGACCGTCGCGCTCGTCGTCGGCCTGTTGCTTGCTTACCTCTTCGGGCCCGGCCACGGCATGAACATCGATCCCTCGACGCTGGATGCCAAAGCGCTCAACACCTACGCCGACAACGCCCACAAGCTGTCAGGCGGCGGCATCGGCGCCTTCCTGATGAACGTGATCCCGACCACCTCCTTCGATGCGCTGTCACGCAACGACGTGCTCCAGGTGCTGTTCTTCGCGGTCCTGTTCGGCGTCGGGCTCGCGCTCGTCGGCGGCGAAAAGGGCAAGCTCGTCACCAGCATGATCGATGCCGCCTCCACCGTGCTGTTCCGCGTCATGGGCCTGATTGTCCGCGTTGCCCCGCTCGGCGTGCTCGGCGCGGTCGCCTACACCGTCGGCAAATACGGGGTCGGCTCGCTCAAGCAGCTCGTGTCGCTGGTGATGCTGTTCTACATCTCGGTCGGCATCTTCGTGCTGGGCGTGCTCGGCGGCGTGATGGCGCTCGCCGGACTCAACATCCTCAAATTCCTCGCCTACCTGCGCGAAGAGCTGACCATCGTGCTCGCGACCGCCTCCTCCGATGCCGTGCTGCCGCAGATCATGAAGAAGCTGGAGCGGATGGGCGTGAAGGATTCCGTGGTCGGTCTCGTGATTCCGACCGGCTATTCCTTCAACCTCGACGCCTTCTCGATCTATCTGACGCTCGCCGTCGTCTTCATCGCGCAGGCGACCAACACGCCGCTGTCCTTCGGCGATCTCCTGCTGGTTCTCGGCGTCTCCCTGATCACCTCGAAGGGCGCGCATGGCGTGCCGGGTTCGGCCATCGTGATCCTGGCGGCGACGCTCAATGCGGTGCCGAGCATTCCCGCGATCGGGCTCGTGCTGGTATTGTCGGTCGACTGGTTCATCGGCATGGCCCGCGCGCTCGGCAACCTCGTCGGCAACTGCGTCGCGACGGTCGTGGTCGCGGCCTGGGAAGGCGATCTCGACCGCGCCAAGGCGGCCAAGGTGCTGGAGGGCGGCGAGCTGGTGGACGTGACGGCGGGATAGCGCCCCCGCGGATCAGTCATTCCATTGCAGGAGCGGCGTTCCATACGCCCTCCTCCAGACCGACAGGAAGCGCGGAAACCAGGAATGGGCCACGGCGCCCTTGTAGGCCCAGGTGCGATACTTCAGCCCCTGTTCCGAGATCAGCTCCTGATATCCGCCGTGCACTTCGGTCGCGGTGCGAATGTCCTTCAATATCCCTTGCGCGCAGGCCCGGTAGTGATCGCCGCCGGAGACCTCGTCGTAGTCGAGCATCCGGTCCGCGAACTCGACGTTGAACGTCGGCCAGGACGAGCGCCCTTGATAGGCGGGAGCCGCAATCTTGTGGATCATCTTGTTCCGCGGATTATCCGCGGACACCAGGAAGTGGAACGTAGAGGGTATGCGAAAGCGCGGCTCCGCGATAATCAGATCCGCCGTCGCCGCGAACAGCGCCCGCTCGCTCGCATCGTTCATATCCCAGAAGCCGCGATGCACGCTGACGAAATCCAGCGCGACCGAGGACACCGGCAATCCCTTCGGACCATCCAGCGAATGCCTGATGTAGCCGTCCCTGCCGAACAGACGGAGCAGGGCCTTCTTGTACTGCGCAAGGCCGCGTCCGAGCAGCCGCTTCAGCTCGTTCTCGTCCACGATGCCGAGCTGCACGCTCCACAGGAAGGTTGTGTAGACGCAGGCATTGGTGACAAAGCGCCTGCGTTCCGCACGGGTATCCGTTGCAGCGGAGCGAGGGCCACGGGCATCGCACAGCAAATACCTGGTGCCGTCATCGTCGAACGGCTCGAGCTCGCTTGCGAGCTGCAGGACCGCACGCTTCAGGTCACCGCCATATTCGGCCAGCAGCAGCCGGCCGGCATGCGCGCATTGTGCCATCGCCAGATAGGACGGCGCCCTCTGATCGGCCGAGATCATCTGCTGCAGGCCGGCCAGAATGCCGAGCAGCGTATCCGAGGGGCGCGAAAAATAGTTCACGCCGAGGTACCGACCGCGTCCCGCCGGGACGATGGTGGTCGTGACGACATCAGCGCGAACCGCCTCGAGCAACAGACGGATGCTCTTGTCGAGCAGCCGGGCCCGCCGCACCGCGTCCTGCGCATCCATGATGGTCTCGGGGTCGAGGACATCAGGATAGAACCAGGCGAAGTCACGGGGATAATAGGCGGATGCGTGCGGCGCGCCGGTGACGAGGAAGGCCTCGGTCACCGAAAAGGCGCTGTCCATCGAGTGCCGGTAAAGGTCCTCGATGGCCGACAACGAATGGTGCGACTTTCTCAGGAATCGATCACCGAGAAAATTGACCGCCTGGAGGGCGTTGGCGAAAAAGGTTGCGGCCACGCCTTGGTAAAATCGGTTTCCGCGATCTGAGGGCAACGAGATATCGCTATTCATATGTGGCTAGGGTAACTCCGACGGTGCGGCCACCACCCAAAGCATGGCTGATTCGTATTTCGTCCAGATGACGCACCGGCTTCCAGCGGGGCTCCTTCAGCCTACCCTTCCCGGGGCCTGAAATTCTCGATCACCCGCAGCAGCACCCGCGCACCGGCGTCGGCATCGGCGAGCTCCACATGCTCGTCCGGGTGGTGGCTGATGCCGCCGCGGCAGCGGACGAAGACCATGCCGACATCGGCGATGTCGATCATGGCCATGCCGTCGTGCCCTGCCCCGCTCGGCAGCTCGAACACCGAGAAACCCTCCGCTTCGATCGCCTGCGCGATCTGGCCCTTGAGCCACGGCGCGCAAGGCGCGGTGCGGTTCTCGTGGGTGACGTCGAGCTGGAGGGCCAAGTGCCGGCGCCTGGCGATCGCCTCGATCTGGCGGACGATATCGGCGACCGCGCGCTTGCGGTGCATGTCGGTCGGCGCGCGCATGTCGATGGTGAAGGACACCTCACCCGGAATGACATTGGTCGCCCCGGGCCTCGCCTGGATGTAGCCGACCGTGCCGACAAGCCCACTCGCGTCGGTGCGGCAAAACTGCTCGATCGCCCCGATGCATTCGGCCGCGCCCGCGAGCGCATCACGCCGAAGCGCCATTGGCACCGTGCCGGCGTGCCCGGCCATGCCGGTCAGCCGCGCGGCAAGCCGCGTGGCACCGGCAATCGCGGTGACGACCCCGACAGGCAGGTCCTGCGCTTCCAGCACCGGCCCCTGCTCGATGTGCAATTCGAGATAGGCAAGCAGCTCGCGCCGCGTCCGCGCGGCCGCTCCGATATGATCGGGGTCGAGGCCGAACTGCACGAGCGCGTCGCGCATCGACACACCGTCGCGGTCGCGCACATTCAAGACACTCTCGTCAAAAGTGCCGGCCACCGCACGGCTGCCGAGCAAGGTCGAAGCGAAGCGCACGCCCTCCTCGTCGGCAAAGCCGACGATCTCGATCGCGAACGGCAGGCGCTTGCCACGGCGATTGAGATCGGCAACGCAGGCAATGGCCGTGATCACGCCCAACGGCCCGTCCCATTTGCCGGCATCGCGTACGGTGTCGTAGTGCGAGCCGAGCATCAGGCAGGGCGCGCCGGGCCGCTCGCCTTCGTAGCGGCCGCAGACATTGCCGATCGCGTCAAGACGCGCGCTCATGCCGGCATCGCGCATCCAGCTCAGCAGGAGGTCCGCCGCCTTGCGCAACTCCTTGGTGAGATAGATGCGGGTGAGGTTGTCGCCTGCTTCCGAGATCGCAGCCAGATCGTTGATCCCTCGCACGATCTCTTCGCCGAGCGATGCATTTTGAACGGCGTTGACGGCACTCATCTCGACGAGCTTTCTCTTCTCTGGACCGCGGCAGCGGCTGTCTGGCGACCATCGGTACACGTTCGGCGGCCAGTCACGCACCGGCGCCCGTCCCAACCTGCGCGTGGTTAGCATGAATGCGCGTACGCGGCAGGCTGCGTCACGCCGGTCATGCACAGGCGCACCAATAGTTTCACCTTTATCAGGACCCGAACGGCCCGCATAATCAATATTTTCAATCGGTTATCCGGAAGGTACCGTCAATGAACCCAGCCGGCTGGTGGAGATGTTCCACGGCGAATTCGTGTATGAAGGACGGGCCAGCGAAGCTGGTCATGCGACGATCGGCCGGCGCATGGCGGGGCACTGACGGCGGAGGATCGATGGCCAACGCATCCGAGCGTGACGAGCATTTTCTGCGTTTGTCCTTCGCGGTCGCCCGCCGCTCCCTCACCCATGGCAACCACCCGTTCGGCTGCATCGTTGTCGATGCGAGCGGCAAGGTGCTGATCGAGACCGAGAACGGCTACATGCCGGATCATGACGGCACCGCGCATGCCGAACGTCTCGCGGCCACCCAGGCCTGCCGCACACTCGGCCGCGAAGTGCTGGCGACAGCGACGCTCTATTCCTCGGCAGAGCCCTGCGCGATGTGCGCCGGCGCGATCTACTGGGCCGGCATCGGCCGCGTCGTCTACGGCCTCAGCGAGCATCGCCTGCGCGGCGTCACCGGCAACCATCCGGAGAACCCGACCCTCGACCTGCCGTGCCGCGAGGTCTTTGCCAGCGGCCAGCGGCTGACCGAAGTCGTAGGTCCGCTGCTCGAGGACGAAGCCGCAGCGCTGCACGATGGCGTGTGGACGAAGTAGACACAAACTCCGATCAGTAGGGTGCCGATCAGAACTTCACGGTGATGCCGGAGTAGAGCGAGGACTCGGTGCACGATCCCGTGCTCACCGTCCGGCCACCGACCGCCGTGGTACAGCCGACGGCAAGGTTGTGATCGAGACCGAACTTGTTCTGCCAGTAGCGGTAAGCCACCCAGACGTCCACGAAGTGCGAATACTTGTCACCCCAGGCGGCCTTCGAGGCATCGAAGGTCAGGCGGATGGGCTCCGAATTCAACTCGACCGCCGTGTTGTAGACGCCGTTCGCCGGGCTGTAGGGAAGCGGTTGGGTGTCGGTGCCCTTCTTGCCGTACCAGCCGGCGCGGCCGCTGATCGAGAAATATTGCATGTTCGGCGGCAGGAAGCCGATATCCATATAGTAATTGACCTCGACCGCCCAGGTCGGCTTGAACGAGGTGTTGCCGTCTGCAAGACAGGTCACGCCGGGAACGCCCGCACCGAACAGTCCGCACTGGCTGAACGAGTTGTGATTGGCGAACTCCCAGTACACCAGCGGCGCGACGTTGATGTAACCCTTGTAGGGCAGATCGAACGCAAACTGCAGACCGCCGACGACGTCGCGCTTGGCGGCGCCGAAATACCGGTTCTCCGTGTTGGCATCCATGCCAACCTCGAACGAGATGTTGTGAAGCGGCCCCGCGGTGAAGGCCTTGGTGTCGAAGAGCTCATTCCAACCGAACGTCGAGCGGAACAGTCCGTAGATCTCCGTTGCACCGGCGCAAATTGCCGGCGCGCCGAAGATCGTGCCCGCGTTGGTGCAGGGCCCGGACGGATCATTGTGATCGGACTTGAACATCGAGATGGTGAAGAAGTTCGTGCCGTATGCCCAGAGATCGAAATGCGTGAACGAGTAGACCTGCTTGGTGGTCTTGCTGTCGATCGATCCATCCGGCCGGAACGACCATGCACCGGGCTGCGAGGCGTTGAAGATGTAGGAGAAGGTGACGCGGTTATCGATCACCAGGAAGAACGGGAGATCCGCCGCCTTCTTGGCAGCCTTGACCGGCAGATCCGCCGCGAAAGCCAAGCCACCGGTGGCGAGCGTAGCAAGTGACAGCGCCGCTGCTGCAATTGCCCTGAAACGAAACGACATCCTGAATACCCCCAAGTGTGGACACGTCAATGAACGCCCTTGGGTGCGAGACTTGCGCCGATCTCCCGGAGGGAGAAGCCTCAACTTTTTTCAAGGCATGCCGCTTGTTTCGGCAAGGGGCGGCGTCTCTTCGTAGGATTTAGCAGGCTTTCTGCAGCCGGCATGCGGCCGGCGACGCCGGTTATTGCCGGACATTCCCGTTTGATTTCGCTCCTCTTTCATGCCGAGCGGACATTGCGGGCGCGATGGTCGGGAGCCAATGTTGCGTCGATCCGCATTGCATGAGCGCGATGGCGCAACTTTGCTCACTGCGACGTCAGGTCTGCATAGCGGGTTCCGATTTGGCTTGGACCGTCACAAATCTGCAACAGGCGCCGGCGACAGCCAAGCCGGCATGGCCGAGCGTGGGCGTTTGAGCAGGGGGGCTTCGTCTCGGCCGGCGCAGGCGCACCGACACAAGGTGCCTGCCACAGCGTTGAGCAAGGGATGACGCATTTTCACACCTTACGCCGGGGCTCAAACTGGCCCACTATCGCGGCATTTCACCATGCAAGCGCATCAGCGAATGTTGGATTCGACACCTGACGACCTGAATTCCGGCGAGCCCCCGCTGCTGCGGACGATCGGACTCACCAAACGCTATGGCGATTTCCTCGCCAACGATTCCATCGACATCGATATTTGGCCCGGCGAAATCCACGCGCTGCTCGGCGAGAACGGTGCCGGCAAGTCGACGCTGGTCAAGGCGATCTACGGGCTGATCCAGCCCAGCGCCGGCGAGATTCGCTGGCAGGGCCAACAGGTCGTGCTGTCCGGTCCCTCCGAAGCCCGCAGCCGCGGCATCGGCATGGTGTTCCAGCACTTCTCGCTGTTCGACAATCTCACCGTCGCCGAGAACGTCGCGCTCGGCCTCGACGGACGGGAGTCCTTCAGGGACATGTCGGCGCGACTGGAGCAGATGTCGAAGACTTACGGCCTTCCGCTCGATCCCAAACGCGAGGTCTGGCAATTGTCGGTCGGCGAGCGCCAGCGCATCGAGATCGTCCGCGCGCTGATGCAGGATCCGAAATTCCTGATCCTGGACGAGCCCACCGCCGTCCTGACGCCGCAGGAAGCCGATCAACTGTTCGTCGTGCTGGAGCGGCTCAAGGCCGAAGGCCGCGCCATCCTCTACATCAGTCACAAGCTCGAGGAGGTGAAGCGGCTCTGCGACACCGCCACGATCCTGCGCGGCGGCAGGAAGGTCGAGACCTGCGATCCCCGGCGCGAGACCGCGGCCTCGCTCGCCCGCATGATGGTCGGCGGCGAGATCAAGCAACTGAAGGCGGCATCCGGCCGGAAGACCACCGTTCCGCGGCTCGTCGTCAACGATCTTTCGCTCGCACCAGGCGAAGCGCACGGCGTACGGCTCGAGCACATCTCGTTCGAGCTGAAGGGCGGCGAGATCCTCGGCATCGCGGGCGTCGCCGGCAACGGCCAGGACGAACTGTTCGCCGCGCTGTCCGGCGAGCGCCTGTCGAAGGACCCGGGCACGGTGGTGATCGAAGGCATTGCCGCCGGCCATCTCTCCATCACGCAGCGGCGCAAGCTGGGTGCTGCGTTCGTTCCCGAGGAGCGGCTCGGTCATGGCACCGCACCGCGCATGAAGCTCTCGGAGAACGCGCTGCTCACCGGACACGCCGCCAGCGGCATGGTCCATCGCGGCTTCATCAATACGGCGGCCACGCTGAAGACCGTCGACCGTGCGACCGAGACGTTCGACGTCCGCAAGGCCAAGCGCGATCCGGAAGCCGCATCCCTCTCCGGCGGCAATTTGCAGAAGTTCATCGTGGGACGCGAAATCCTGCGCAACCCCGCGGTGCTGGTGGTGAGCCAGCCGACCTGGGGCGTCGATGCCGGCGCCGCCGCCGTCATTCGCCAGGCGCTGCTGGATCTGGCAACCGCGGGCGCCGCCGTTCTCGTGACCAGCCAGGATCTCGACGAGCTCGCTGAGATCGCCGACCGCATCGCCGTGATGTTCCACGGCAAGCTGTCAGCACCGCTCGCGACCCGCGAGGCGACGCGCGAAAAGCTCGGCCTTCTCATGGGCGGCAGCAGCCTCGAGCCAAGGGAGGCCGCGCATGCAATTGGTGCTTGAGAAGCGCGCCGAACGCTCGGGCACGATCGCGCTGGTCTCGCCGCTGATCGCGATCGGCCTGACGGTCGTCACCATGGTCATCCTGTTCGCGATCCTCGGCAAGAATCCGCTGCTCGCCTTGCACGCCTATTTCATTGCGCCCTTGACCGACGGCTATTCGCTCCAGGAGATCGCGGTGAAGGCGACGCCGCTGGTGATGATCGCGATCGGGCTGTCGCTCTGCTATCTCGCCAATGCCTGGAACATCGGCGCAGAGGGCCAATTCCTGATCGGCGCAGTTGCCGGAAGCTGGATCGCGGTGAAGACGCAGGGCACCGATGCCGGCGCCTGGGTGCTGCCGGCGATGCTCGTGCTCGCAGCCGCCGCGGGCGCGCTCTATGCGCTGATCCCGGCGATCTGCAAGGTGAAGTTCGGCGCCAGCGAGATCCTGACCAGCCTGATGCTGGTCTATGTCGCCGACCTCTTTCTCGACTATCTCGTGCGCGGGCCCTGGCGCGACCCCAACGGCTTCAACTTCCCGACCACGGCCGAGTTCGATCCGGTGGCGACTGTCCCGTTGCTGATCGAGGGCGGGCGGCTGCATCTCGGCTCGATCATTGCGCTTCTTGTCGTCGCGGCGGCCGCAATCCTGCTCGGGCGAACCATCAAGGGTTTCGAGATCCGCGTCGTGGGCGCAGCCCCCCGTGCCGCGCGGTTCGGCGGCTTCAACGCCAATCAGCTGATCATCCTGACCTTCGCGGTATCAGGCGCGCTCGCAGGTCTCGCCGGCATCATCGAGGTCGCAGGTCCAATCGGACATCTCCAGCCTGGCATCTCCCCGGGCTACGGTTTTACTGCGATCATCGTCGCCTTCCTCGGCCGGCTGAATCCGCTTGGAATATTAATTGCAGGCCTGTTCCTTGCACTGACCTTTATCGGCGGCGAGCAGGCGCAGATCGCGATGAAGATTCCATTGGATGTCACCAAGGTCTTTCAGGGCATTCTGCTGTTCTACGTGCTCGCCTGCGATTCCCTGATCCTCTACCGCTTCAAGTTGAGCTTCCCGAACCGTCAGGTGGCCCGTGGAACTCATTGAAGCCATCATCCTCTCGGTGCTCGCCGCGTCAACGCCGCTGCTGATCGCCGCGACCGGAGAGCTCGTGACCGAGCGCTCCGGCGTGCTCAATCTCGGCGTCGAGGGCATGATGATCGTTGGCGCGGCCTGCGGCTTTGCCGGCGCATGGCTCACCGGATCGATCTTCATTGGCGCGCTGTTCGGCATCATCGCGGGAACGATGATGTCGCTGATCTTCGCATTGATGGCCCTCGGGTTCGCCGTCAACCAGGTCGCGACGGGTCTTGCGCTCACCATCCTCGGCGTCGGGCTGTCCGGGCTGATCGGCGCCGGCTTCGTCGGCGAGCGCATCACGCCGGCAGTCCATCTCGCCATTCCGGGCCTCACTGACATCCCGCTGGTCGGGCGCGTGCTGTTCGGCGAGGACGGCTTCGTCTACTTCTCGATTGCACTCGTCGTCGGCGTCTGGTGGTTCCTGTACCGCACGCGGGCGGGATTGATCCTGCGCGCCTGCGGCGACAACCACGCCTCTGCGCACGCCCTCGGCTATCCCGTGCTGCGCATCCGCACCTTCGCCGTGATGTTTGGCGGTGCCTGCGCAGGCCTTGCCGGCTCTTATCTGCCGCTCGCCTATACGCCGTTCTTCATACCCGGCATGACCGCGGGCCGCGGCTGGATCGCGCTGGCGCTGGTGGTGTTCTCGTCCTGGCGGCCGGGCCGGCTCGTGGTCGGCGCCTATCTCTTCGGGGCAGTGACGATCCTGCAATTGCACGCGCAAGGCTGGGGCATCGGCATTCCCTCGCAATTCATGTCGGCGCTGCCTTATCTTGCGACCGTCATCGTGCTGGTCCTGCTCTCCCGCGCGCGCAGCGGCGGCTCGACCGCCCCGGCCGCGCTCGGCACCGTGTTCGTACCTGACCGCTGAATTTCATTTCCGCGGCGCGCGCGATGGGGCGCGCGCGTTGCGCATCGTGGCTTTCCCCTGATGTTTGGAGATCGATGATGAGGAAATCCCTTCTTGCGCTGGCTGCCGGGCTTTTGCTGGCCGGAAGCGTCAGTGCAACCTCCGCCGCCGACAAGCTCAAGGTCGGCTTCATCTATCTGGGTCCGATCGGAGATTTGGGCTGGACCTATCAGCACGATCTCGCCCGGCAGGCGCTGGTCAAGGAGCTGGGCGACCAGATCGAGACCACCTATCTGGAGAACGTGCCTGAAGGCCCCGACGCCGAGCGCTCCATCGAGCAGCTCGTCCGCGCCGGCAACAAGCTGATCTTCACGACGTCGTTCGGCTACATGGATCCGACGCTGAAGGTCGCGAAAAAATATCCGAACGTGCATTTCGAGCACGCCACCGGCTACAAGCGCAACCCGAACATGTCGACCTATTCGGCCAGATGGTGGCAGGGCCGCTACATCCAGGGCTTGATCGCGGCCAAGATGACGAAGTCCGGCGTGCTCGGCTATATCGGCTCGTTCCCGATTCCGGAGGTCGTCTCCGGCATCAACGCGACGATGCTGGCCGCGCAGACCATCAAGCCTGACATCAAGGTCAAGATCATCTGGGCCAACACCTGGTTCGACCCGGGCAAGGAGGCCGACGCCGCCAAGGCGCTGATCGACCAGGGCGCCGACGTGATCATGCAGCACACGGATTCGCCCGCCGCGATGCAGATCGCCAGCGAACGCGGCAAGCTCGCCTTCGGCCAGGATTCCGAGATGATCAAGTTCGGGCCCAAGACCCAGCTGACCTCGATCCTCGACACCTGGGGCCCCTACTACATCGAGCGGGTCAAGGCCGAGCTTGCCGGCACCTGGAAGTCCCAGGACAGCTGGGGCGGCCTCGACAGTCACATGTTCGCGATGGCGCCCTATACCAACATGCCTGACGACGTGAAAAAATTGGCTGAGGATGCCCAAGCCGCGATCACTGCAGGCAAGCTGCATCCGTTCAAATGCCCGATCGTTGGGCAGGACGGCAAGCCGGTCGAGTGCAAGGGCGGCGATCACCTCGACGACGGCCAGATCCTCGGCATGAATTTCTACGTCAAGGGCATCGACGACAAGCTGCCGGGCAAGTAGCACGCTTCTTGCTTAGGCTAGATCACCTGCTCCTCCGGAGGAGGTTCGGAGGGGGTGGCCAGAAGCACCCGGCACTTGTGGTCGCCCCCTCTTTCTATCCTGCCTTGGCGTTATCCGGCCCGCATGGCCTGCGCCGCCGAACTGTGGCGGCTGATGAGGTCTGCCACGTCGAGGCCCGGGATCGCACCGTCGATCACGGCCCATTTTCCCGCCACCATCACCCGGTCGGCCCGATGCGCTCCGCACAGCACCAATGCGGCCAAGGGGTCGCCATGACCGGAGAAGCGCAATTCGTCGAGCCCGAACAGCCCGAGGTCCGCAGCCTTGCCGACGGCGATCTCGCCGAGTTCCGGCCGGCCGACGCAGGCTGCCGACCCCTTGGTCGCCCAGCGCAAAGCATCCTTGTGGCTGACCTTGGACACCCCGTAACGCGCCCGTTGCAGCAGGAAGGCGGCGCGGACCTCCTGCATCAGGTTGGAGCCGTCGTTCGAGGCTGAGCCGTCGACACCGATCCCGATCCCGACGCCGGACTCCTCCATCTCGCAGACAGGACAGCAGCCGGATGCCAGCAGCTGGTTGCTGCACGCGCAATGGCTGATGGTCGTCTTCGCCTTGCCGAGCCGCTTCATCTCATCGGCGTTGAAAAATATGCCGTGGGCGAGCCAGGTCCGCGCATTGAGCCAGCCGCATTGCTCGAGATAGTCGAGCGGACGGCAGCCATACATCTGCTGGCAGAATCTGTTTTCGTCCTCTGTTTCGGCGAGATGGGTGTGCAGGCGCACGTCGAGCTTATCAGCGAGATCGGAGGTGGCGCGCATCAGCGACGTCGTCACCGAGAACGGCGAGCACGGCGCCAGCGCGATCTGCACCATCGCGTCCAGGCCGCGCTGGTGGTGCTTGGCAACCACGCGCGCGCTGTCTGCGAGAATCGTGTCCTCGTCCTGCACCACGCTGTCAGGCGGCAGGCCGCCGTCGCGCTGCGACAGGTTCATCGAGCCGCGCGTCAGCAGCACCCGCACGCCCAGACGCTTCGCCACGGCGACCTCGATATCGACGGCATCTTCGAGGCCCGCGGGGAAGACGTAGTGATGATCGGTCGTGGTGGTGCAGCCCGACAGCAGCAGCTCGGACATCGCCACGGTGACGCCGAGCTCGAGCGCCTCGGGCGTCAGCCTCGCCCACACCGGGTAGAGCGCCTGGAGCCAGGGGAACAGCTCCCGATCCATCGCCGCCGGCAGCGCCCGGGTCAGCGTCTGGTAAAAATGATGATGGGTGTTGATCAGGCCCGGCAGCACGACATGTTCGCTCGCATCGAACACCACGACATCAGCGGTCGCTGGCGCGGCGCCCGCCGGCACGAGCTCGACGATGCGGCCGTCCTTTACCACGATCCCGCGCTCGGCACCGTCGGCGAGGATGGCCAGGGGATCCCTGATCCAGATCGGCTTTGCGTCGCTCATGATCCCGCTTCTCCTTTACATCCGCTGACAGGCCAGCCAGGTAAAACGCTGGCCCAGCCACCTTCGCGCCAGGACTTGTTTTATTGCGACTTGTTTGTTGCCACTTGGCTCCGGTCTTGCAAGACTCATCGGCACGATTCACCGGCGGAAGCTTTGGCGCAGCCATGGATTTGAACACCATCACGACGGTCGCCCATCCGCAAACGCGAGCGCAATTGCCGGCCTGGACGGCAGGCGACGCCTGGCTCGCGGGCGGCACGTGGTTGTTCTCGGAGCCGCAGGTGCATCTGAAGCGGCTGATCGATCTGACCGACCTGAAATGGCCGGCGCTGACGATCACGGACAGCCATCTCTCCATCGCCGCCACGTGCACGGTCGCGCAGCTCGACGGACTTGCCTGCCCGTCCGATTGGCTCGCCGCGCCGCTGATCAACCAGTGCTGCCGCGCCTTCCTTGCGTCGTTCAAGATCTGGAAGACCGCGACCGTCGGCGGCAATCTCTGCATGTCGCTGCCGGCGGGACCGATGATCTCCCTTACTGCAGCGCTGGGCGGCGTCTGCACCATCTGGAAGGCTGGCGGCGGCGAGCAGAGGATTCCTGTCGTCGACTTCGTCACCGGCAACCAGCGAAATCGCCTGACACCGGGCGACCTGCTTCGCCAGATCGATATTCCGATCGCCGCGCTGAAACGCCGCACGGCATATCGCCAGATCTCGCTGGCGCCGGTCGGCCGCTCGGCGGCGCTCCTGATCGGCAGCCTCGATGCCGACGGCACGCTGACGCTCACGGTCACCGCGTCGACGGCGCGGCCGATCCAGCTGTCCTTTCGCCGGGCCCCGGACGCGAGCGCGCTGGGCGACGCGATCGCCCAGCAGATCACGGACGATCTGTACCACACCGACATCCACGGCCGGCCGCTCTGGCGCAAGCACATGACATTGCGGCTCGCCGAAGAGGTTCGCCGCGAGCTGCTGGGGGCAATGCCGTCATGAGCTTCGAGGTCAACGGCAAACCGTTTGCGCAGGAGCCGCGCGCCGGCCAGTGCCTGCGCACGTTCCTGCGTGAGCTCGGCCATTTCGGCGTGAAGAAGGGCTGCGACGCCGGTGACTGCGGCGCCTGCACCGTGCTGCTCGACGGCGAGCCGGTGCACAGCTGCCTGATCCCGGCGTTCCGCGCCGAGGGACGCAGTGTGACCACGATCGAAGGCCTCGGCGGAGACCACGGCACGCATCCGATGCAGCAGGCCTTCCTCGATGCGCAGGGTTTTCAATGCGGCTTCTGCACCGCCGGCATGATCCTGACCTGCGCCTCGCTGAACCAGGCGCAGCGCACCGATCTCGGCGCGGCGCTGAAGGGCAATATCTGCCGCTGCACCGGCTATCGCGCGATCGAGGATGCATTGCTCGGCAAGACCAATGTCGAGGCGAGCGTCGAGCCCGGAGCCGCGTTTGGCCGCAGCCTGCCGGCGCCGGCAGGCCCCGACATCGTGCGCGGCGACGCGCGCTACACCTTCGACACCGCCATCGAGGGCCTGCTTCACGTCAAGCTGGCGCGGTCGCCGCATGCCCACGCCAGGATCGTCGCGATCGACAAGTCGGAAGCGCTGAAGGTTCCCGGGGTGCACGCGGTGCTGACGCATGAAGACGCACCTTCGATCCTGATCTCGACCGCGCGGCACGAGATGGACTGGATGGACCCCGAGGACACCCGCGTTCTCGACGACGTCGTGCGCTTCATCGGCCAGAGGGTTGCCGCAATCGTCGCCGAAAGCGAAGCCGCCGCCGAGGACGCCTGCCGCCGGCTCAAGGTCGATTACGAGATCCTGCCTGCGCTGATCGATCCGGAGCAGGCGATGGCGCCCGGTGCGCCCGTCATTCATCCCGACCGCACCACCGCGAACCGCATCGCCGACGCTCAGCGCAACCTCGCTGCGGAGACGCATGGCGAGTTCGGCGACGTCGCGGCGGCGCTCGCGATAGCTGCCGTCACCTTCGAGGGCACCTTCCACAGTCATCGCGTGCAGCACGCGGCACTGGAGACCCATGGCGGCCTCGCCTGGCTCGATGCCTCGGGCGTGCTCAATGTCCGCACCTCGACCCAGGTGCCGTTCCTGACCCGGCGCGCGCTGTCCGACATCTTCAAGCTTCCTCCCGACAAGGTCCGCGTGTTCTGCGAGCGCGTCGGCGGCGGCTTCGGCGGCAAGCAGGAGATGTTCGTCGAGGACATTCTGGCGCTCGCTGCGCTCAAGACGGGACGTCCGGTGAAGCTGGAGCTCACGCGCGAGGAGCAGTTCATCGCGACGTCGACGCGGCACCCGATGCGGGTCCACATCAAGGCCGGAGCGGATGCCGGCGGCAAGCTCACCGCGCTCCAGCTCGACGTGCTCTCCAACACCGGAGCTTACGGCAATCACGCCGGCCCGGTGATGTTCCATTCGCTGTCGGAGTCCATCGCGGTCTACAATTGCCCGAACAAGCGGGTCGACGGTTACGCGGTCTACACCAACACGGTGCCGGCGGGCGCGTTTCGCGGCTATGGCCTGCCGCAGACGCTGATCGCGATCGAGGCCGCGATCGACGAGCTGGGCCGGCAGCTCGGCATCGACCCCTACGAGATGCGCCGGCGCAACATCGTGAGGGATGGCGATCCCATGCTGTCGCCGCCGCCGTCCGAATTTCACGACGTGCTCTACGGCTCCTACGGGCTCGACCAGTGCCTCGACCTCGTCGAGCGCGCGATGCAGGCCGACGGCCCGCAGCCGGACCTGTCGCCGGACTGGCTGATCGGTGACGGCGTCGCGCTGACCATGATCGACACCGCGCCGCCGGCGGGCCACCTCGCCGACGCGACGATTACACTCAACGATGACGGCGGTTTCGATCTCACCGTCGGCACCGCCGAATTCGGCAACGGCACCAGCACCGTGCACCGGCAGATCGCCGCGACCACGCTCGCGACCACCGTCGACAGAATCCGACTGCGCCAGTCCGACACCGCCCATGGAGGCCACGACACCGGCGCCTATGGCAGCGCCGGCATGTTCGTCGCCGGCAAGGCGACCCATGCGGCTTCCCTGCAGCTTGCGACCGAATTGAAGGCGGCCGCCGCCGGCGCGTGGCTGTGTGACGTCGGGAGCTGCGTGCTCGAGGACAACGCCGTCGTCAGCGGCGTCCGGCGCATGTCTTTTGCGGAGCTGGTGAAGCTCGCGCGCGAGCGCGGGCAGCCGTTCGCAGGCAGCGGCAATTCCGAGGGAACACCGCGTTCGGTCGGCTTCAACGTCCAGGGTTTTCGTATCGCCGTGAACAAGGCCACCGGCGAGCTCAGGATTCTCAGGAGCGTGCACGCCGCGGACGCCGGAGTGGTCGCCAATCCCATGCAGTGCCGCGGTCAGGTCGAAGGCGGCGTGGCGCAGGCGCTCGGCGCCGCGCTCTACGAGGAGATGGTGATCGACGCCGAGGGGCGCGTCACCAACCCGAAATTCCGCGACTACCACCTGCCCTCCTTCGCGGACGTGCCCCGCACCGAGGTGTTCTTCGCCGAGACGTCCGACACGATCGGACCGTTAGGGGCGAAGTCGATGAGCGAAAGTCCGTACAATCCGGTCGCGGCCGCACTCGGCAACGCGATCGCGAACGCCACCGGCATCCGCTTCACCGCGCCGCCGTTCAAGCCGGACCGGCTGGTTTC
>NZ_AJQF01000273.1:0-3661 GCF_000261705.1 Bradyrhizobium genomosp. III
CGGCGCTGCACGCGAAGTTCGGCAACTCCACTGGGACGCGATAGCTCGACCACGGCGACGCTGTTCTCCCTCGCCCCGCTTGCGGGGAGAGGGTTGGGGTGAGGGGGAGTCTCCGCAATGACGGTGACAGTTGGACGCGTCGAGAGTCCCCCTCACCCGAATTCGATCTACGATCGAATTCGACCTCTCCCCGCAAGCGGGGCGAGGTGAAGAGCGCGCCTTGCATTCAGCTGCCGCGATAGGTCGAATAGCTCCATGGCGTGACCAACAGCGGCACGTGATAGTGCCCCTCTGGCTCGCTGACGGCGAAGCGCAGCGGGATCTCGTCGAGGAACGGCGGATCCGACAGCGGTACGTTGCGCTCGGCGTAGTATCTGGCAACGCTGAATTTGAGCTCATAGCGGCCGATCGGCAGCGGACGGCCATCGATCAGCGGCCGATCGGTGCGACCGTCCGCATTGGTCACCGCGCGCGCGATCACACGGCTCTCGCCGAGGCTTGCGAGCTCCACGAGCTCGACCGGGATGCCGGACGCGGGCTTGCCGGCGTGGTTGTCCAGCACATGGGTCGAGAGCCGGCCGTGCACCTTCAGCCTGTCGTCGGCCATGACGAGCTGATCCAGCCGCAGCGCGGAGATCCGGCCGATCTCCTCGATCGCGCGCCGCGTCTCGGTCTTGGCGATATTGCGTAACCGCGTCTCGAAGTCGCGCAGCACGGAATCCCGGGTGTGGCGGCGCACGCAGACGATATAGGGGAAGCCGAACTTGTCCCGATAGGCGCTGTTGACGCGCTCGAACGCCGCGTATTCGGCATCCGACAACCTATCGAGGCCGGCGCTGTTCTGCTCGTCGGTCGATTCCACTGTCAGCCCCGCCGCGCGCTGGGTCTTGCTGGCGAGATCCGGATGCGCCCGGATCAACGCCAATTGCACGTCGGGCTCGGCGCTCTGGATCGCCGCCATCAGCGCCGTGTGCAACTGATTGATGCCGGCAAACGGTCGCTTGTCGGCGAGCTGCTCGGCGATCCACGGCGAATATTCGACGACATTGGCGAGCGCCGCGACGAAGTCGGCCTTGCTTGCGGCATTGAGGTCGGACAGCGATATCTGCGACATCGTCCTCAACCGATCTCGAACGCAGTGGCCGCGAGATGCGCATGCTTGTCGTGCCAGTGCTGGGCGATCTGCAATCGCGTCGGCACCCAGACGCGTTCGTGCTTGCCGATATAATCGAGGAAGCGCATCAGCCCCGCAGCGCGGCCGGGCCGGCCCGCGAGGCGGCAATGCAGGCCAACCGACATCATCTTCGGCGCAGTTTCGCCTTCCGCATAGAGCACGTCGAAGGCGTCCTTCAGATAGGTGAAGAACTGCTCGCCCTCGGCAAAGCCTTGCGGGTTGATGAAGCGCATGTCGTTGGCGTCTAGCGTATAGGGAATGACGAGCTGCTTGCCGCCCGCGCTCTTGACCCAATAGGGCAGATCGTCGGCATAGGAGTCGCAGAGATAGAGGAAGCCGCCCTCCTCCATCAGCAAACGGTTGGTGTTGATCGAGGAGCGCCCGGTGTACCAGCCGAGCGGCCGCGATCCGGTGGCCTCAGTGTGGACGCGGATCGCTTCCGCGATCTCGGCGCGCTCCTGTGCCTCGGTCATGTCCTTGTGCTCGATCCATTTCAGGCTGTGGCTGGCGATATCCCAGCCCGCCTCCTTCATGGCGGCGACGATCTCGGGGTTGCGCTTCAGCGCGGTGGCGACGCCGAACACGGTGGTCGGCCAGTTGCGCGCGGTGAACATCCGCCACAGCCGCCAGAAGCCGGCCCGCGAGCCATATTCGAACATCGATTCGATATTGGCGTGGCGCTGGCCCGGCCAGGGCTGCGCGCCGAGCACGTCGGACAGGAACGCTTCCGAGGCGCGATCGCCGTGCAGGATGTTGTTTTCGCCGCCTTCTTCGAAATTGACGACGAACTGCACCGCGACCCGCGCGTTGCCGGGCCACTCGGGGTGCGGCGGGTTGCGGCCGTAACCGCGGAGATCGCGCGGGTAGCGTGTGTCAGCCACTCAGACTTCCTCGAAGCGGATCGGCAGCGCGCCCTTCCACAGCACGCTCTTGCCCAACGTCGCCAGATTCTCCAGGCCCGAGGTCAGCGTGATGAAGTGGTTGCCGGCGAGCTGGCCCATCTTGCTGGCGAAGTGAACGCCGCCATAGGCCAGCAGGATCTCGGTCTCGCTGATGCCGCCGGGATAGAGGATGATCTGGCCCGGCGCGGGATAGCTGGTGTGGTTCTCGTAGCCGACGCCGAAATCGAGATCGCCGAGCGGCATCCACACGCCCTCGCCGCTCCAGCGCACATGGATGATGTGGCTTTCGAACGGCAATGCCTTGCGGAAGGCGGCGACGGTCTTGGGTGCCAGCTGCTCCTCGAAGCGGGCATCGAAGGTGAAGTCGCCGGCACGGATAACGAGTTTGCTCATCTCATCTCTCTGGATCGGGGCCGGTGGCCCCACGGATAATTTTCAAGCAAAGAGCACTCCCGACAGTTTCGCGCAAGGGGCGCGGACGCGTCACCTGCGGTCGTAGGACCAGCCGAAAATGCCGCTCCGCCGCGTCTCCGGTTCCGGCTCGGCGGCCGGCGGAGGGGCTTCCTTCAGTTCCGCCCGCGGCGGCGGGGGCGGTGCCGGCAGGATCTCGCATGTCATGGAGTAGACCAGCTTGCCGTCGGCGGTACGCCCGATCGGGACACAGGGATCGGGATGTCCGGCCGCGGTCTTCGGCGCCAACTTGACTTGCGCGGCCGCCGGTGACGCCAACAGCAGCAGGACCAGCAGATATCTCGACATCGTTGTCGCCTGAAAGCTCGATTGGCCCATTGAACTGGATTGCCGCGGGCAAGTCCATCGGCACCGGAGGGCGCGATTGCCGAATATTTAGCCGGGCTGGGCCGGGCGACTTCGCAAGGGACTGCCGGCGCGCAAAGACGGGGCAAGCTCCATCGCTTCCCTCTCGTGTCCCGGACGCGATGCAGCGCGAAGCGCTGCTTCGCAGAGCCGGGACCCAGAAGGCGATAGGGCGCGATGCGGATGGATGTGCCCCGGCTCTGCAGCGCACCGCTTCCGGACGATGCTTCGCATCGCCGGGGACGCTGCGCTGCGTCCGGGGCACGAGAGCGGAGTGTGGCGCAGGCTGTGTCCACATGTCATTGCGACTCCAGTGCACATCCCAGCGGCGCTGCCGTAGGGTGGGCAAAGGCGCATAGCGCCGTGCCCACGATCTCCGTCCATAAGCAACAAGGCGTGGGCACGCTGCGCTTTGCCCACCCTACGAGATCGAGCTTGTGGCACGTAGCTCAGCTCGCAGACACGCCTCTTCGGCCTCGCGGCGCATTTCGCCCGAGCTTTGCTTCAACTCTCCACCCTCTAATCCAAGAGGGCGCAGGGAAGGCCGGGTGCCAGCTCGCACCCGCGGTCCGCTGCGCGAAAAGCACACGCAGAAAGAACCGCACAGCAGCATACAGGTGGTGCCGATCACTCGGCCTTCCCTGCGCAGTGGCTGGACGGCTTATGCCGTGATCTCCCGGGAGCCGACCATTCCTTCTGGCCTCCCTCACCCCGCGAATTGGATGATGCCGTCCGCCCGGTTGGGCTCGCTCGCACCTTCGCAGGACTT
>NZ_AJQF01000274.1:0-21061 GCF_000261705.1 Bradyrhizobium genomosp. III
CCCGGGCCCCGTCGACGAAGCCGGAAACTTACAGACGAGACGAAGCCTAGCAGCGCCGCTCGTCTGCACGAAGCCTCGGACTCACAGGGACTACCCGCCCTGCCCGCGCCTCTCGTGCCGACGCTGCCGCGTCCACCGCAAGCCCGGCTCGCGATGCGTGACGACACATGATCGCCCCTCTTGGTGAGCCGGGATGGGCAACACATACGCCGAAACCGAATTTCGGTAAAGTGGAATATTTTCGGCGACGAGGATTGACAGAGGGCGACACAGGCGCGGTCCCGTAGTGCGGATGGCGCCAACGGGTCGGCGCGAAGCGCCGCCCGATGACAGGCTCCGCGCAATCCGGGACGGTGCGAGACGCCGGGCGAGCGGCCCCGGATTACGCTTTCGCTCCACCGGGCTACAAGGATACCGACGCATCAAAAAAAGGGCGGCGCAAAGCACCGCCCTTTATCGCGCAACCCATTCCGGGCCGCGCTGAAAACAGCTGCTCAGTAGCCCGGATCGTAATAGAACGGACTGCCGCCGCCGTAATAACCCTGACCGCCATAATAGCCCTGACCGCCATAGTAGGGACGCGACCCATAATAATAGCGGTTCTCGTAGTAGTCGCGGCGCCGCTGCTCGGCGATCACCCCGCCGATGATACCCGCCGCGGCGCCCATGAAGGCGAGGCCTGCGGCGTTCGACCCGCGCCGATAATAGTGGCGACGCCGGGCTGCGCTGAAATCGGTGACGTCGGAGGAGCCCTGCCCTGCCGTGACGGGCTTCGCTGACACCGCCCCGGGGGACGCCGCAGCCGAGGGCGATGCGGAGGTTGCGACCAATGCCAGGCTTGCGAACGCGGCCAGCACCATGTTGCGGCCGGCTGCGGAAATCATGGGTCTCACAGTCATTTTGACCTTCCTATAATCTTGCCGATGCTCTTGCCAAACGTAGGGATCTGCAAACCGGATTCAATGCGCAAACCGTTGAGATGGTTTCATGTTCGCGGCAATCTGCCACGCTTTGAACGATTGTAAACCGAACGACCAACTCGCAGCTTGAACCATCGAACCTGAGCGGATAATGAACAGCCGCGCCGTTTTCCGGTCGCCGTAAGCGTTTCACGTGAACCAACGCATCAACCGACGCCGTCGGGATCGATGCCATTTGCAGGGTTCAACGTGACCGACGCGTCCTTTTCCAAGAGAAATCAGATGATTGTGGTTCGCAAACTGCCGGCGCGCTATGCGCCGATCGTGATGCCGTTCGTGCTGTCCATCCTCATGACCGCCGTGGTGTCGGTCATTTCGACGCTCCGGAGCTTAGGTGCGACGCCGGCGTTCCTCGCGACCTGGCCGGGCGCCTGGGCGTTGTCCTGGCTGGTCGCCTTTCCGACGCTGCTGCTGGTGCTGCCGATGGTGCGGCGGATCGTGACGCTCCTGGTCGCGGCTCCGCCCCAACCAGGCCGATAACCGGGAGCGAGCGCTTACGACAGCGCCCCGAGCACCCCGCGCGTCGCCTTGTCGATCTCCTCGACATAGCGGCGGCGGGCGAAGTTTTCGGTGAGGAAGCCGACCACCTTGCGGCTGTCGGTGGAATCGACCACCGCCAGCATCTCGGCTTCGGCCTCGTCGAACACCGCCATCGCCGACTTCACGTTCATTTCCGGGATCAGCACAATGTCGATCAGGCGGGCAAGCTCGATCACCTGAATGTCGTCGGCGATGGTGTCGAGGTCGCTGGAGAACAGGTCCGGCAGCAGGACCAAGCCTACATATTCGTCGGAATTGTTGACGATGACGATACCGGGCCGCGATCCCAGCGCGAACTCGCGGCGGACGGCGGCGATCGTCGTGGTCGAGGGCACCTTGCCGACGTCGGAGCGCATGAGCCGCTCGACGGTGAGATTGCGCAGCCAGCCGACGTCATTGGCGCTGCGGATGGTCTCGCCGCGCAGATGCAGGCGCCAGGTCGAGAAGGAGTGGCCGAACATGAAGCGAACGCAGATCGAGGTGACGATGCAGCCGGCGAGCACCACGGCGGTGACGTCGACATTGCGGGTCATCTCGAGCACCAGGAACGACATGGTCAGGGGGCCGCCGACGATGGCGACACCGAGCGTCGCCATGCCCGTCAGCATCGCAACCAATGGATCGATGGCGAAGTTCGGGCTGATCAAGAGCAGCACCGCGGCAAAGAACTTTCCGATCAGGCTGCCGACGAACAGCGAGGCGAAGAACAGACCGCCGCGGAAGCCCGAGGCGAGCGAGACCAGGCAGGCTGTCACCTTTAGGGCGATGATCAGCGCGATCAGGCCGATCGTCATGTCGTGAAAGAGATCGAGCACCATGGCGCCATGGCCGGCCGCCAGCACCTGCGGCGTCACGATGGCGAAGCCGCCGACGATGAGGCCGCCGATCACCGGCCGGAGCCAGATCGGCAGCCAGGCGAACAGGCGCTCGAACATCGGCGAGGAGCGCATCACGGCGATGCCGACGCCGCTGGTGATGAGCGCAAGCCCGATCAGGGCCAGATATTGCTCGACGCCGACGGCGCTGACCTTGGGTATCTCCAGCGAGTATGGCGCGCCGCCGAGCCATTGCGCGGTGAGCGCGCCGGCGAGCGAGGCTGCCAGGATCGGGGCCGCGCTGCCGACCGAATAGACGCCGACGATCAACTCACAGGCGTAGAAGGCACCGGTGATCGGCGCGCCGAATGCCGCCGCGATCGCAGCCGCAGCGCCGCAGCCGACCATCAGGCGCAGATCGTTGCGGCGCAGATTGAAGAACTTGCCGAACAGCGAGGCGATCCCCGAGCCAATCTGGGTATAGCCGGCCTCGAGGCCGACCGAGGCGCCGCAGCCGTTGGAGATCAGCGTCTGGCTCGACACGATGACGCTGTCCCGCATCGACAGATTGCCGCCGCGCAGCGCGTTCGCCTCGATCGGGTCGACCGCGTTCGAAATCTTCATCCGACGCCGCGACCACTCCATGATGCCAAGCGAAAGCCCACCCAGCGCCGGCGCGATCAGTGCCGCCCACGGGCTGACGCTCGCGTGGGCCGACAAGTGGACATCGACGGGAATTCCATAGATCACCACGTGCGCGATCTGCGCGATATGCGCCATCAGCGTCACCACCGCCCCGGCCAGCGTGCCGATCACCAGCGCCAGCGGGATCAGATAGAACTCGTTGCTGCGCAACAGAGCGCGCAGCCGAACCATGACGCGGTTAGATCCCTTGCGATCGGTGAGATGTCTGATCCGCGCGAACACCGCCCGCCCTAACCTTCCGACAGGCCGTAGCCGGCCATGCGCTGGCGGACCCGTTCGATCTCCTCGCTGGGGAGCAGCGGCGGTTTCCCGATCTGGAGGCAGCCGTGATATTGCCGCGCCAGCGTTTCGACCTCGACGGCGAGCCACATCGCCTTGTCCAGCGTCTTGCCGATCGCGATCATGCCATGATGGTCCAGCAGGCAGGCAAGCCGCCCCTCCAGCGCCCGCACCGCATGTTCGGACAGCTCCACGGTTCCGAACGTCGCATAGGGCGCGCAGCGGATGCTGTCGCCGCCGGCCGCCGCGATCATGTAGTGCACCGGCGGAATCTCCATGCCCATGATCGCCAGGATGGTGCAATAGGTCGGATGGGCGTGCACGACGGCGTTGACGTCACCCCGTGACTTCAGGATGTCGCGATGAAAGCGCCATTCGCTCGACGGCTTCTGATCGGGCGCATGTGTGCCGTCCATGGCCATGAAGACGATCTGGTCCGGCGTCATGGCCTCATAGGGCACGCTGGTCGGCGTGACCAGGAGCCCGTCCACATGCCGGACAGAGATGTTGCCCGAGGTGCCCTGGTTGATGCCGAGCGCGTTCATGCGCCGGCAGGCGTCGATGATGGCCTGTCTCTTGGCGAGCTCTTCCGCTGTCGTCGACATCCCGATTTCCTGACGATGGGCTTGTTAGACCCGAAGTACGTCAAAGCAATATGGCAGTGCAAGCGAAAGCGGCCCGGATCCGATGCCACCTTGTCGCCCCTCCTGCCAAATCACCAAATGGACGGCAAAATCAACGAATTCACGGATTGTCGCAGCCCTATGGCAGGCTGGTCCTGACCGCCGCAATCCCGTTGATCACGAACTGCACGGAATAGGCGGCGAGCAGCATGCCGAGGACGCGCGAGAGCACGGCATTTCCAGTGCGGCCGAGGGTTTCGCGATCAGGTGAGCCGAGACACAGCATGCAGAGCAGGCAGACCGAGAGCACGACCGCGATGATCACCGCGAGCCTCGCCCCATAGCCGGCATCGCCCGAAAGCAGCAACGTGGTCGCAATCGCGCCGGGGCCGGCCATCATGGGGATGGCCAGGGGAAACACCGCGACATCGGAGGCGTGCTCGGACGTCGCCTTGTCGGCCTCGCGGGCCTCGCGATGCGGACGATCGCCGAAGATCATCTGGTAGGACACGCCGAACAGCAGCAGCCCGCCGGCGATCTGGAAGGCGGGGATGCCGATCCCGAGCTGGCGCAGCAGCCAGTTTCCGACCAGCGCGATCACCACCAGGATCGAGGCCGCGATCAGCGGTGCGCGCAATGCGATGGTTCGTTTGACCTTGTCGGGCATGCCGGCGGTCGCAGCGAGGAAGGCCGGCGCAAGGCCGACCGGATCGACAACCAGCAGCAGCGTCACGAAGGCGGACAGGGCGAAGTCGAGCATGTGCCGGTGGGGTCCTTGGACGCTGGAACGATGGCTTCCGGGCTGACTTAGCCCAGCAAAGCCGCTTTGGAAATCACTGGAGGCGACAATGAGCGACAGTGGAATCGGAATGCTTCTCGGCCAGCTCTCGGCCAACCTGCTCTGGCTCTGGTTCATCGGGGCCTTCGTGCTCGGCGGGGTCCTCGTCTATGGCGTGATGAAGGCCGGCCACCTCAGGCGCAGCGAGCGGGCGCAGCTCGATCGCAACACCGAGGCCCGACAGCGCCAGGAAGATCCCTACAAGCGCCCGACCTGAACGGTCGCCGCGCGCGCCGGTTGCAGTTTGGAACTTTCGTTCTCCAAACGGCTTTGATGGGCTGAGGATTGGGGAAGGAGATGCCTTCCCGTGTCACCTCAAGAGGAGGACATATGGCTAAACGAGCGAAGAAACGCGCACCCAAGAAGACCACAGCGCGCCGACCGCGTCAGGCGCCGAAGATGCTCAGCGACCTGTTTCTGGAGACGCTGAAGGACATCTATTTCGCCGAGAACAAGATCATCAAGACCCTGCCCAAAATGGCCAAGGCTGCAAACTCGAAAGAGCTCGCGGCCGCCTTCAACAAGCACCTGCGCGAGACCCAGGGCCAGGTCAAGCGTCTGGACCAGATCTTCAAGATGCTGGGCAAGCCTGCACGCGGCAAGCCCTGCGAGGCGATCAACGGCATTACCGATGAGGGCGCCGAGATCATGAAGGAGTTCAAGGGAGCGCCGGCGCTCGATGCGGGACTGCTCGCCGCCGCGCAGGCGGTCGAGCACTACGAGATCTCCCGCTATGGCACCTTGCGCACCTGGGCCGAGGAGCTCGGCATGCAGGACGCAGCAAGGCTGCTTCAGGCGACGCTGGACGAGGAAGAGGCGACCGATCATACGCTGACCGAGCTGGCCACCTCGGTGATCAACCTCGAGGCGGAAGAAGATTACCGCGCCGCGGCCTGACCCGCGCGCCAGCCGATGACGAAACGCCGCGGCCAGAGCCGCGGCGTTTGCTTTTTGGGCCAGAGCCGCGGCGTTTGATTTTTGGGCCGTAGCCGCGGCGCTTGCTTTTGCGATCGCACGATGGCGCATGGCACGTCAGCGCCACCGCACTGGATTTCCCGGGAACCAGCCCCATATGCAGGCTTTCCCACCCCTGAGCCCGCATCATGCAACCCAAAAATCCCCTCGACTGGATGCTGTCCGAAGCCCTGGACCAGCTGACGCGCGCCGAGCGGCTGCGCCAGCAGTTCGGCCGCCAGGAAGCCTGCTGGGAGCCGCCGATCGACGTGCTCGAAACCGAGCATGAGCTGCTGATCCTGGTCGCGCTTCCCGGCGTCAATCCGGACAATGTCGAGACGGTCATTCATGACGGCGTGCTCGTCGTCTCCGGCCAGCGCACGCTTCCGCCGGAGCTTCGCAACGCACGTATCCACCGGCTCGAACTGCCGCAGGGGCGTTTTGAGCGCCGCATTGCATTGCCCCTCGGCCGCTACGCCATCAGCCGCTTCGTGATGGACGGCTGCGTCGCGCTGCGCCTCGCCAAATCCTGAGGTCGATCATGGCCACCGAACAGATGAACAACGAACAGACCAATAACGACGTGAAGATCCCCGAAGACGCGCTGATCATCGTCGCCGTACGCGACATGGTGCTGTTTCCCGGCGCGATCGGGCCGATCGCGATCGCGCGGCCGAAATCGATCGCGGCGGCGCAGCAGGCGCTGCGCGAGCAGCGGCCGATCGGCATCGTCCTGCAGCGCAATCCCGAAGTCGATGATCCCACGCCGGACGACCTCTACCGGGTCGCGACCATCGCCAACATCGTGCGCTACATCACCGCGCCCGACGGCACCCATCACATCGTCTGCCAGGGCGTGCAGCGCGCGCGCATCCTCGACTTCCTGCCGGGGACGCCGTTCCCGGCTGCGCGCATCCAGCAGATTCCGGAGCCCACCACGACTTCGCCGGAGATCGAGGCGCGCGCGCTGAATCTGCAGCGCCAGGCGATCGAGGCGATCGAGCTGCTGCCGCAGGCGCCGCCTGAGCTCGCCGCGATGTTCCAGGGCACCACCGCGCCCGGCGCGCTGGCGGATCTGGCGACCTCGTTCATGGACATCAAGCCGCAGGACAAGCAGGAGGTGCTGGAGACCATCGACCTCGCCTTGCGCGTCGAGAAGGTGTCCAAGCATCTGGCCGAGCGGCTGGAGGTGCTGCGCATCAGCAATGAGATCGGCCAGAAGACACGCGCCAGCTTCGACGAGCGGCAGCGCGAGGCGATCCTGCGCGAGCAGATGGCGACCATCCAGCGCCAGCTTGGCGAAGGCGACGGCAAGGCGGCCGAGGTCGCCGAGCTGACGTCTGCCATCACCAAGGCCAACATGCCGCCGGAGGCGGACGCGCACGCCAGGAAGGAGCTGCGCCGCTACGAGCGCATGCCGGAGGCCGCTGGCGAAGCCGGCATGGTCCGTACCTATCTCGACTGGCTGATCGAGCTGCCCTGGGCGCTGCCCGCGGAGAAGCCGATCGACATCAAGGAGGCGCGAGCCATCCTCGACGCCGATCATTTCGGCCTGGAGAAGATCAAGGGCCGGATCATCGAATATCTGGCGGTGCGCAAGCTCGCCCCGCAGGGCAAGGCGCCGATCCTGTGCTTCGTCGGCCCGCCCGGCGTCGGCAAGACCTCGCTCGGCCAGTCCATCGCGCGTGCGATGGATCGCCCCTTCGTGCGCGTCAGCCTTGGCGGCGTGCATGACGAAGCCGAGATCCGCGGCCACCGCCGCACCTATATCGGCGCGCTGCCCGGCAACATCATCCAGGGCATCAAGAAGGCTGGCAGCCGCAACTGCGTCATGATGCTGGACGAGATCGACAAGATGGGCCGTGGCGTGCAGGGCGATCCGTCAGCAGCCATGCTGGAGGTGCTCGACCCCGAGCAGAACGGGACGTTCCGGGACAATTACCTCGGCGTGCCCTTCGACCTGTCGCGCGTGGTGTTCATCGCGACCGCCAACATGCTGGACCAGATCCCGGGTCCGCTCCTGGACCGCATGGAGCTGATCAGCCTTGCCGGGTACACCGAAGAGGAGAAGCTGGAGATCGCGAAGCGCTATCTGGTGCGGCGGCAGCTCGAGGCCAACGGTTTGACCGCCGAGCAGGCCGAGATCGAGCCGGAGGCGCTGAAGCTGGTGGTCAAGGGCTACACCCGCGAGGCCGGCGTGCGTAACCTCGAGCGCGAGATCGGCAAGCTGTTCCGGCATGCCGCGGTGCAGGTCGCCGAAGGCACGACTGCGAAGGTGGTGGTGACGCCGAAGGACATCGCCACCGTGCTCGGCCAGCCGCGCTTCGAAGGCGAGATCGCGCAGCGCACCAGCGTTCCGGGCGTGGCCACCGGCCTTGCCTGGACGCCTGTCGGCGGCGACATCCTGTTCATCGAGGCGTCCCGTGTGCCCGGCCGCGGCGGCATGATCCTGACCGGCCAGCTCGGCGAGGTCATGCGCGAGAGCGTGCAGGCTGCGCTGACGCTGGTGAAGAGCAAGGCCACGCAGCTCGGCATCGATCAGTCGGTGTTCGAGAAGAGCGACATCCACGTTCACGTTCCGGCGGGCGCAACCCCGAAGGACGGACCGAGCGCGGGCGTTGCGATGTTCACGGCGCTGACGTCCCTGCTCACCAACCGCACGGTGCGCAGCGACACCGCCATGACCGGCGAGATCTCGCTGCGCGGCCTGGTGCTGCCGGTCGGCGGCATCAAGGAGAAGGTGGTGGCGGCCGCGGCGGCGGGCCTGAAGCGGGTGATGCTGCCGGCGCGCAACAAGCGGGACTATGACGACATCCCGAAGAGCGCGCGGGACAACCTCGACTTCATCTGGCTGGAGCGCGTCGACGAAGCCATCGCCGCGGCCCTCGAGCCGGTCGATGCGAAGGTCGAAGCGGCGGAGTGAATGCGATGAAGAAACTGCTGGAGAAAGCGAAGAGTTCGCGGACAACGCAGCGGCTGCGCCAGTTGCTCGATCGCGCGATCGACCGGGTTCGCGATGGGCTGGCGGCGCCAGGACTAGGTTCAAGACCGCGGCTTCAACCCATTCCGGTCCGGGTGAAGCGCCGCAAGGGTTGAGCCCTCCGTCTCAGGCCCTCGCGGCTGCCCCAATCAAAAGGCCCCCTCCGACCGAGGGGGCCTTTGCGTTGTTAGCCCACGGCGTCCTTGGCCGCCTTGACCGGGCGGGCGCGGACGATCTTGCGGGCCGGCTTGGCCTTGAACATCATCTCTTCACCCGTGAACGGGTTGGTGCCCTTGCGCGCCTTGGTCGCGGGCTTCTTGATGACCACGAACTTGGCGAAGCCCGGCACCAGGAACAGGCCGTTCTTCTTGAGCTCCTTGTGACCGACGTCGGTCAGCGTCTCCATGACGTTCTTGACGTCGCGCTTGGAAAGCTCGGTGGCGGTCGCAATCTTTTCGATCAACTGCGATTTGGACATTTGGGTTGGCATCGTGTCTCCTCTGATTCGTTGCCGGTTGCATATTAGACCAACCGGCGAAGGCCTATAGCCTTCTGCACAGTTTTGTCGCGGTTTTACGGGCTTTTTTGGCCCTCAGCGGCAAAAAACCCTGCTTTTTAGCGACTTCCGGAGCGGGAGAAGCCTCAGGCAGCGGATTTTACCTTGTTTCAAAGGCCCGCACGCAACCTTGCTAAAGCTGATTCGCCGCTTTCGACAAGCGACGAGGTGCCTCTTTGTGCGCGGAGGAGTGCGTTTCGCCCTAGAAAATAAGGCTAGATCGTCGCGTTGTGGCGTCTCACCTGCTCCCTCACCCTATTGCCACAGGGGCGCGGCGAGCTTCGCTCGCGCTAGATGCGCTCGATGATGATGGCCGGCGCCATTCCGCCGGCGGCGCACATGGTGACGAGACCACGCTTGAGGTCGCGCCGTTCGAGCTCGTCGAGCACGGTGCCGATCAGGATCGAGCCGGTGGCACCGATGGGATGGCCGAGCGCGATCGAGCCGCCGTTGACGTTGACCTTGGCGCGATCGAGCTTGAGGTCGCGGATGTATTTTTCCGCCACCACCGCGAACGCCTCGTTGATCTCGAACAGGTCGATGTCGTCGACGGTCAGCCCCGCCTTCGCCAGCACCTTGCGCGTCGCCGGCACCGGCGCGTTCAGCATCAGGGTCGGGGAGTCCCCCATGTTGGCCATCGCGACGACACGGGCGCGGGCTTTGAGGCCGTGCGCCCTGGCGTAGGCGGGCGAGGCCAGCAGGATCGCGGCGGCGCCGTCGACGACACCGGAGGAGTTGCCGGCGTGGTGCATGAAGTCGATCTCGAGATCAGGATATTTCTGCAGGATCAGGCCGCGATAGGTCGTGCCCTTGTCGTCGAGCGCATAGTCGGCAATCGCCGGAAAGGCCGGCTTCAGGCTGCCGAGGCCCTCCATCGTCGTCTGCGGCCGCGGATATTCCTCGTGGTCGAGCGCAAGGCTGCCGTCCTCGCGGTGAACCGGCACGAGGCTCTTCTTGAAGTGGCCGTTCGCGATTGCGTGCGCGGCGCGCTTCTGGCTCTCGAGCCCGAGCGCGTCGACGTCCCTTCGCGTGATGCCTTCGAGCGTCGCGATCGCATCCGCGCAGACGCCCTGATGCGATTGCGGATGCCGCGCGCGCAGGCGCAGATTGCCGCCGTCCATCATCATCGGGCCGCCGCCGCGGCGTCCTTCCATCGACATCATCTCGCAGCCGCCGGCGATGACGAGATCTTCCGCGCCCGCCATGATCGAGGATGCCGCCATGCTGACGCTGGTGATGCCGCTTCCGCAGAACCGGTCCAGCGTCACGGCGCTGGCGCGCACGTCATAGCCGGCATCGAGCGCCGACATCCGCCCGAGATCGCCGCTTTGGGTCGCGACCTGCGCGCTGCAGCCCCAGACGATGTCATCGACATCGGCGGTGTCGATGCCGGTGCGGTCCGCGAGCGCGCGCAGCACGGTGGCACCGATCTGCTGCGGATGAATGCCCGAAAGCGCGCCCTTGCCGGCCTTGCCGACGCCGCGCGGGGTCCGGCAGGCATCGATGATGAGTGCATCGGTCATTGGCGTTGTCCTCTTGTTGTGGGTTGTTGAGAGGCGTTTTCAATCAGGGGGAGATGGGAGTCAATGCACGGCATTCCTTCGCCTCTCCCCACGTGCGGGGAGAGGCCGGATTTTACGCGCAGCGGAAAATTCGGGTGAGGGGGAGCTTCAACAAGGACGCTGGCAGATGGACTCGCGGATAGAGCCCCTTACCCCTGCCCTCTCAGCGCGAGCGAAGCTCGTCGCGACCCCGTAAGAACAGGGAGAGCAAGAAGAGCTACGCACCTGCCGCGTTCTTCGCGATCACGTTGCGATAGAAGCTGGCGCTGAGTTTCGGCGTGCGGACCTGGGTGTCGAAATTGACGTGGTACAGCCCGAAACGCTTGTTCAGCCCATATACCCACTCGAAATTGTCCATCAGGCTCCAGAGGAAATAGCCGCGGACCGGCACGCCTTCGGCGGTGGCGCGCTGGAGCTGGGCGAGATAGTTGCGCAGGTACATGATGCGGTCGGTGTCGTAGATCTTGCCGTCCGGCGTGACGACGTCATCGCCGGAGGCGCCGTTCTCGCTGATGTAGATCGCATCCGTCTTCCAGATCTTTGCCGCCAGCTTCGGCACCCAATAGAGCGTCTCCGGCCCGACGCGCAGCCAGTCCGAGTTCATGTGCGGGAACGATTTCGGGATCGGCAGCGGCATGAAGCCCGCGCCCTGGTCGGAGGCCACCACATAGTTCTGCGGCGCGTAGATGTTGAGGCCGAGGAAATCGACCGGCGAGGAGATGATCTTCAGCTCCGCATCGGTGTATTTCGGCGCGTTGGGGCCGGCGAATTTCAGGAAGGCGTCGGTGTAGCGGCCCGTCATGATGACGTTGAGATAGCCGGCATTCATCTCGCGCAGTGCGATCTCCGCGGCACGGACGTTCTCCGGCGTGTCGATCGCGGGCGCGCAGGCATCGATGTTCTCGGCCGGCCCCACTCGGGTGCCGCGGCGGCCATGGGCACGCACCGCCTGCACCGCGAGCCCGTGCGCGAGCGCGCTGTTGTGCCTGATCTGGTTGACCTCGGCTTGCGGCAGCGTCACGCCCGGCGCGTCGATGCCGATGCCGTAGCCGAAATAGACGAAGCGGCCGCTCTCGTTCAGCGTGAACACGTTTTTGACACGGTCAGTCAGATGCTCGGCGACATAGGCGGCGTAGTCGCCGAAGATCTTGCAGGTTTCCGTCGAACGCCAGCCGCCGAAGCGATCCTGCAGCGATTGCGGAAGATCCCAGTGATACAGCGTCAGCCACGGCTCGATGCCGTTCTTCAAGAGCTCGTCGACGAGACGTTTGTAGAAGTCGAGCCCCTTCGGATTGGGCTTGCCGTCGCCGTCCGGAAACAGCCGCGGCCAGGCCACCGAGAAGCGATAGGCCTTGCAGCCGAGCGCCTTGATGAGCGCGATATCCTCCTTGTAGCGGTGATAATGCTCATTGGCGCGGTCACCATTGGTGCCGTCCTCGATCTTGCCGGGGATGCGCACGAACTTGTCCCAGATCGAGGCGCCTCGCCCGTCCTCGTTGACCGCACCCTCGACCTGATAGGACGAGGTCGCCGTGCCCCAGACAAAGCCCGCCGGAAAACCGCTGCCGCTGCGCGGCGGCGATGCCGGCCTGGCCTCGACGAGATCAAGCGGACTTGTCACCCCGGCTGCGGACAACCCCGCGAGCTTCGCAAACCGGCGACGCGAGACCTTGTCCGACATTGATGCTGCTCCGCTTCTCTTGGTTTTCGGCCCGGCACAATGAACAGTTCGAGGCCATTTGAGAAGCGCGTCCGGGAGGACCCAGATCCAGCAAACGTAGACGGTGCGGCAGGCACAATGCCGTCACTTTTCGGCGTCGGATGAATATTTTTCGGCTTCAGAGGGGCGGCTTTAGGGCCGACCTGCTCCGATTGCGCTGACCACGACCTGCATGAGCCACGCGATGCCGGCGTCTCTCATCGCCGCCTTGGTTGCGATCGCCCGGATCGCATCCGGTTTACGCGCAAAAGGCAGCTCGACGAACACCAAGCCGAAACGGCCGGCGTGGTGCTCCACCAATCGGCGCGGCAATGCTGCGATCAGATCAGATCCTGAAAGCTGCACGAGCGCCATCATGAAATTCGGGACGGTCAAGGCGATGCGGCGCTCGAGGCCGCGCTTTGCCAACATCTGATCGACGAAACCGCGCGCTTCGCCGCTGAGAGACACCAGCAGATGCTGTGACTGCGAGAATGCAGCACGGGTGGGCGCTTTCGCGAGGGGATGTCCCTTGCGCATGGCCAGCACGAAATCCTCGTCGTAGAGCCTGCGCGCCTCGAATCGCGGCGATACCGTCGGCAGCGGCAGCATTGCGACGTCGAGCTCGCGTCTTTCGAGCATATCGAGGCTTTGGTGCCAGGGCTCCCCGATCGCGCCGCCGCGCGGCGCAGGCATCAGGTGGATCAGGGCGAGGTCGATATGGGGGGCCGCAGTCGCGATCGATCGCAGGAGCTGAACGGATGTCGAGACCAGGACGGCATCGGGGGCGCCAATCGTGAACCGGCGGCGGCTCTTCGCGGGGTCGAACGGTGCAGCCGAGCCGATCAGCTGTTCGATGCGCGCGATGATCTCGGTCACGGGCTCCTCGAGCTCCAAGGCCCGCGCCGTTGGAACGACGCCCTTCGGCGTCCGCAGAAACAGCGGATCGTTCAGCAAGAGGCGGAGCCGGCCAAGCGCATGGCTGACAGCCGACGGCGTCAGGCTCAGCCGGCCTGCAGCACGCGCGACATGATGTTCTTCCAGAACCACACGGAAGAGCACGAGGAGATTCAGGTCGATCCTGGATAGATCAATTTGGTTCAGCATGATGCTGAAATCATATCGCTGGATTCATCAAGATCAAGGTCTCATGGATGGGGTCATTCGTCGTTCGATCAGGAGACGTGAAATGACCAAGAGAGCGCCCGGTGTGAACAATTGGCCAGACCGGCAGGAGAAAATGTCGCGGCGCTCGATGATGGCCGCCACGGCTGCAATTCCGCTGTCCGTTCAGCTTTCAGCTGATGAGGCCGTCGCAAACGACGCGATCGCCAACCTCGTCGAACGCGCTCGCGCGAAAAATGCCGCGTTCATGCGTGGCGACATGGATCGCTGGCTCCAGCTCGTCCGCATCGCGCCGGATTTCACGTTGATGCAGCCGTTCGGCGGGCCTGCCAGTCGCGGATTCGACGCCAGCCCCAAGCGCCTGGCCGACCTATCGCGATACTTCAGGGAAGGCGAAACCGAGCTCGAGGTCTTGCAAACCCATGCATCGGACGCGCTCGTCGTTCTCGCAATGATCGAACACCAGCGGGCCGAAGTGGGCGGATTGCCGGCCCAAGACTGGTCGTTGCGCGTAACCGAGGTCTACCGCAAGGATGGCACGGATTGGCAACTCGTGCACCGTCATGCCGATCCCCTGGTCCGAAGCATCACCCTGCAACAAGCCGCGATACTCGCCCGGGGCTGGCCGGAGGACAAATGATGTCCCTCGCCTCGCTGGAGCAGCCGGTCAGCTGGCCCCTGACGTCACGCATCGCGATACAAAATTTTCAGCGGCGCTTCGGCAGCTTTGGCAGCTTGTCGGGATTGAATGCCGGGAACTGCTCGGTTCGCTCACTTGCCTGCGGCTGCTGTTCGGTCAGAATGAGCGTGCCCTTGAGGATCATTCCCGGCACTTGTTGTGCCGTCGCGGTGTAAGTCGCGATCTTGCCGGGACAGTTTCCCTCGATATCCAGGGTGAGCTCGTCTTCCACGCCGAAGACCGTTGCACGTCCGTCGGTATGACGCTTCGTTGATACGGTGGCGGTGAAGCGATCTCCATCGACCTGGCACGAGCCATGATACGTCATCAGGCTGTCGCGGCCCCAGATCTGTCCGTCTGCGACATGGACGATCCCGGTCCCCTGGTCGAGCGGCGTCTTGTACCACGCCGCATATGTCCCGTCCTTCAACATGGGAGCAGTCTCCCTGGCATTCCCGCACAACAATCCGCATGATAGCGCTAAGAAACCGTTAATCACGCGGCCCGTGCCAATCCGGCCTTTCCTTGCGCAGCTCGGCTTCAAGCTCCTCGACGATGCCGTGAAGCAGGCACGCGGCAAGTGGATCCGTCACCTCCCGTTCCAAGCGCCGATAACGCGCGATCTGGCATTCCTGCTCTCTCAACTGGTGCTCTGTCATCAGACGGGCCCTCCAGCGAATCGACGCGCAGACAGCCGAGCGGTTTCGTTAAAATTTTCGGATCATTTGCCATGGTTTCTGAACGGTAAAGGACAATCGGGCGGTCTGTCCGCGCAGGCCTGGGAGAGAAAGCCCGGTCATGCACCCTTCCCCGCTCGACCTTCCATCGCGCGACTGACGAGTCTGTCGGAGGCCCCCATCAGCGCGGCCGCATAGGACGGCTCCGTGGACGACGGGCTCGCCAGGATCGCCTCCGCCTTGTTATTGAACATCGCACCGCTGCGGCCGTTGAGATCGCGCGACACCAGGAGCGGAACCAACCGCTCGGCATAAGCATCCGGCTCGACCATCATGAAGCTGGTCAGCCATTCCACGACGGCGAACAGAGCGCGCGACCCGAGCAGATTGGCGCGGATGTTGGTCTTGACGAAACCGGGGTTGAGGCCGAACACGTCGACGTCGGGAAAGCGGCCGGCCGCCTCGATGACGAGCACTTCGTTTCCGGCCACGGTGTTCGAATGTGCGGCGAACCGTTTGTAGCTTCGTTCCGAGTTCAGGTCGTCGACATTCGCCCTCTGCTCCGTCCCCGGAAATCCCATGACGAACATGCGGGGCCTCAGGTCGGCCCGGGCGCGGTCCTTGCCAAGTCGCGGAGCAATCTCGTTGAGGATGACGCGGCGGCTCAGATAGCTGACGGCAAGGTCGCGCTCGATGCCTTCGCCCGTCACCTCGCGTTTGGGGCCTGCCATGATGCCGGTCGTGAAGACAACGATGTCCATCTTGCCGGCGGGCAGCGCGCTTCCGATGCGGCGCGCATCTCGCATCGAGCTCAGATCTGCCTTCATGAACGTGATGCGCGGCATATCCTGGTCGCGGAAGGTCTGACCGACGACCAGGACATTCGCGCCCCTGGCTGCGAGTTGATGGCTGAATGCCCGACCGATCCCGCCGGTGCCGCCGATCACCGCGACATTCAGTCCATCGAGCCGGAGGCTTTCGAGCGACGGTAGAGTCACGTTCAGGCTCTTGTCCAGTTCCACGCGTTTCACTTCAGGTGCCTTCCGCAAGCATTGATGAAAATGAGCGCTCTGCGCCGCGGTCGCAGCACAGAGCCGATGAATGTGATGACCGCCCGTCCTCAGACGGCGGCAGCCGCGTCCCATGCGGGATAGTCGGTGTACCCGCTTGCATCACCGCCGAAGAACGTCCTGCGGTCGGCCTCGTTCAGCGGCGCACCGGATTTCAGGCGGGTCAGAAAATCGGGATTCGCCAGGATCATCTGGCCGTATGCTTCCAGATCGGCCAGCCCCGAGGCGACGTCGGAACCGATACGATCGCGCGGACGGCCCGGCCTGTTCACGATCAGCTTGCCGCGCCACAGTCTGCGGAGGTCGGCGAGCAGGTGATCGTCGCCCTGATGCATGATGTGAAGGTAGGCGAGCGAAAGCTTGTCGAGCTCAGCGACCAGATGGCGATAGAGGTCCGGTCCTTCGGCGCCTTCGTCGATGCCCCACATCGTGATGCCTGGAGACAGGCGGATCGCCGTCTTGTCCGCGCCGATCTCCGCGGCGATGGCCGCCGCAACCTCGACGGCGAAACGCGCGCGATTTTCGATCGAGCCGCCATAGGCGTCGGTCCGGGTGTTCGCGCTCGGCGCAATGAACTGCTGGACCAGATAGCCGTTCGCGCCATGGATCTCGACTCCGTCCGCGCCCGCCGCGATGGCGTGACGCGCGGCATCGCGGAAGTCGCCGACGGTCCGGCGCACTTCGTCGATCGCGAGCGACCGGGGCTGCGGGATATCCTGCATGCCCTTCGGCGTGAACATCGGCGTATCGGGCGCGATCGCGGACGGGGCCACGCCCGGCCGGTGATGCGGCGTGTTGTCGGGATGCGACATGCGTCCGGCATGCATGAGTTGGATGAAGATATGGCCCCCCTTGGCGTGCACGGCGTCGGTGACCTTGCGCCAACCAGCGACATGCGCGGGCGTGTAGATGCCCGGCGTGGTCATGTAGCCCTGCCCGTCATCGGACGGCTGGGTGCCCTCGGTGACGATCAGGCCGACGCCGGCGCGCTGCGCGTAATATTCGGCAGCGAGGCCGCCGGGAACGCCGTTGGCACCGGCGCGCGAGCGCGTCATGGGCGCCATGACCAGGCGGTTCGGAAGTTCAAGTCCGCCGACGCGGACGGGACTGAAGAGCGAATTCACGGCGAGTTCCTTCTCGATGATGCAGAGAAGGGAGATGGAGCTTCCAGCCAATGGAATAAATGCCATATAATGGAACAGATTGATCCACATATGGGATAATTCGATGGAGCTGTTGAACGACATGGCGCTCTTCGTCGAGGTCGTGAAGGCCAGGAGCTTCCGGGGCGCCGCGGCGATCCTCGACATGCCCAACTCCACCCTGTCGCGACGGATCGGCCTCCTGGAGAAGGAAATCGGGCTTCGCCTGCTGAACCGGACGACGCGCAGGATCGAATTGACCGAAGCCGGCCAGCTTTATTTCGAGCGCTGCAAGCGCATCGTCGACGAAGCGCGCCTGGCGCACGAGCAACTCGGCGAGATGCTGGCGCGGCCAAGCGGACTGCTGCGCGTCTCACTGCCGGTGGATTTCGCCAACACCTACCTGGCGCCGTTGACCACCGAATTCGCACGGCAATATCCCGGCATCGATTTCGAGTTCGACCTGACGCCGCGGCGCGTCGATCTGGTCTCCGAGCCCTACGACCTGGCGATCCGCGTCGGAGAATCCGAGGCCTCCCATATGATCGCGCGGCCGCTCGCTCGCCTGCACGGCCATCTCTACGCCTCGCCGCGCTATCTCGAAGAGAACGGCGAGCCGGACGAACCGGCGGACCTCGCGCATCATCAATGTCTCTGCCAGACCAGGGTGGGCAGCTGGACGCTGCAAAACGGAACGCAAACGGTCGAAGCCGGCGTCAGCGGCCGTTTCCACCTCAACAGCATCGGCATGCTCCGCCGCCTGGCGACGCTCGACATGGGCATCACGTTCATGCCGCAAGAGATCGTCGCCGATGAAGTCGCAGCCGGCCGACTACGCCGTATCATGCCGCAATGGCAGGGCTTGCCGATGACCATCTACGCGGTCACCGAAACCCGGCTGCTCCCCGCCAAGACGCAACGCTTCATCGAATTCCTGAGAGAACGGTTGAGCCGGGACCAGATCCGCTTCGCGCCAACTCCCGGTTTGTAAGTCGCAGGGCGCGGCCTGCAAGCTGTGGCGCTTCCCAAGCCGAAGGATTGGCAGCGAAAACGGCTTGCCTTTAGGAGACCAGACGAAGCCAGACGTCTCTGCTTGCCAGCGTGCCATTCGGCGTGGCGATTTCCATGTCCACGACGTGCAGGGAGCCGGGCTCGTCTGCGTAGATGTACCTGAGGTGCCACATGAGACCGAGGTCTGGTGAAATGACAAAATCGTCCAATCCGTCGGTGATATCTCGAACGGCCTCGCGATGCGTCAATGGCGCGGAAAACATCGCATCGATCAGGTCGGCCAGGCTCATGCCCTCGACGAGCATGAGGCGGGCGACCTCATCGCCGTAAACATGTCGGAGCGCTGAAACGATAGCAGCGACGGCACCCGGATTTTTCAACGACACGGCAAAGCGAGCCTCCGGGCGCATGATGCCGGAGGCAGGACATTCTACGCAAGCCGTCCGCCCGAGGCGGCGGGGAACTCTCTGCCCCGGCGCGGCCGGCTGCGCCTTCGCGCCTAGAACGTCACCCGCATGCCCGCGTAGAACGCGCGTGGCCTCGCCGGGCTCAGCGAGCGCGGATCGGTGAAGTCGTTGCCGCCGTTGGTGAAGTTGGGCAAGGCTCCCGTGTCGAAGAACTGGCCGTAGGTCGCGTAGCGCTTGTCGAAGATGTTGTCGACCTTGCCATAGAGCTGGATGTTCTTCGCCACCTGGTAGGAGGTGTGGAGATTGAACACGGTATAGGACGGCAGTTTCGCGAACTGGTTCGATTCGTCGCCGACCAGGTACTGGCTGGAGACGAACAGCGCGTTGCCGCCGACCTTCCAGACGTCGGTCACGGCATAGTCGATGCCGACCTTGATGCGGTGGCGCGGGATCGCGGGGAGCTGGTTGCCGGGCCTGACCTGGATGGTCTCGCTGGCCGGGTCGGCCAACGGGCTTTCGGAGCCGAGTTCCAGCGGATCGAGGAAGCGCGCGTCGACGAAGGCGTAGCTTGCCTGGAACTGGAGCGTCGGCGACTTGATGTTGACCTCGGCCTCGAGGCCCTGCCGGCGGGTCCGGCCGACATTGGAGAAATAGCCGAAGCCGGTCCGTCCGACCACGGGCACCGCGACGATGTCGTCATAATTGGTGGCGCGGAAGCCGCCGATCTTCCAGCCGAGGGTGCCGATGTTCAGCTCCTTGGTGCCGCGCAGGCCCGCCTCCACGGTCTTGGAAACCACCTGCTTCAGCGGCGGATCGGAAACCAGAAACGCCGCGATCAAACAGGGACGGGCCGGATCGGAACAGCCGAGCTCGAGCGGCGTCGGCACGCGGTTGGCCTCGGAATAGCCGGCATAGGCAGTCAGCCCCGGCGTGATCTTGTAGGTGCCGCCGATCACCGGGTTGAAGCGGGTGAAGGTATGATCGCCGTTGAGATCAGTCCCGAGCTGATCCTCCAGGCTGATGCGCGCCACGTTGAAGCGGCCGCCGCCGGTGACGGCGAAGGCATCCGTGACGTTGAACGTGTCCATCGCATACAGGCCGTTATATTGGTTGACGGTCCGCAGCGAGACGGGACCGGCAATTGTTTCCGGCTGACCGGTCGGCCCCAGGAAGAGGCCGCTACCGCTGACGACGTAGTTTTCTCCGATCGAGCCGATCTCGGCGGTGGCGTTGTAGCGCGTGACGCTGGCGTCATAGGTCGTGCCCATCACGAAGCGGTTGTCGTGCCCGAACAGTTGATCGGTGTTGGTGGCCTGCCCTGATACGCCGAAGGTGGTCGAACGGATCGTGCTCCGGTCGATCTCGCCGAGGATGGTTCCGAGCGGATAGGGATTGACGAGCTGCGCGCCATTGGTGCCGTTGGCCGGCGTCGCATCGTCACCGAAGCACAACAGGCCCAGAACGGCGCATTCCTGCACATCGGTCGGATTGCCGTCGACGAGCTTCTGCTCGTACCTGCGCACATGCGCGGTGCCTTCGAGCGTCCAGGTCGGCGTCGGATCGGCCTTTCCGGTCAGGTTGAGATAGCCGACGCGGTTGGAGGTGGTCTGCGGCGTGGTGTAGGTCGCGCCCCAATATTTGTCGAGCAGCTCGGCCGGAACGGTGGCGCTGGCGCCGAAATCGTTCTTGGCGACGCCCATATTGGCGTGGAATTCGCTGTCGCCGGCCTTGTAGCCGACATCGCCGTAGAAACGCCGCACCGTTGATTGCGAGAAGTTGCGGAAGCCATTGTCGCGCAGGCCTTCGAGCGCGGCATAGACGCCGTAGTTCTTGTCGACCTGCTTGCCCCATTGCGCCGAGCCCTGGACGCGGCCGAACGAGCCGCCCATGACGTCGATCTCGGCGCCCTGATAGGTGAAGCCGTCCTTCATTTGCAGGTTGATGGCGCCGCCGAGCGCGTTGAGGCCGAAGGCGGGATTGTTGGTCACCAGCGTCACCGACCTGATCGCGGCGGTGGGGATCAGGTCCCAATTGACCGCGTCCGAGAAGGCCTCGTTGATGCGGACGCCGTTCTGATACACCGCAAGGCCTTGCGGCGTGCCGGTCACGGGCGAAGCGACAAAGCCACGGAATTCGACATCCGGCTGGAACGGATTGCCGGTGACCTCGGTGATGTTGACGCCGGCGATGTTGTCGCGCAGCGCGTCGGTGACGTTCAGCGAACCGGTGCGCTTGATCTGGCTGGCATCGACGGCGTTGATCGCCGACGGGACCTTGTCGACATCGAGGCCTCTGCCGATGCCCGGCGAGGTCGGGTAGACATAAAGCCGTGTCTTCGGCGCGGCGGACGACGCTGCCCCGATGCGCGCGACGGGTCGCGTCGGCGCGGTACGCCTCGCCACCGACGGCGGCGGTGCCG
>NZ_AJQF01000275.1:0-9339 GCF_000261705.1 Bradyrhizobium genomosp. III
ACGTTGGTCTCCTCGTTTTGCGTGGCCCCGGCGGGGCCCGCCAAAACCACCCCGGACACCAGACCGGTCGACACCGAGGCCATCAACAAACGACGCTTGAACGAAAGAACCTTGCCCATCCCCGCCTTCCCATCCGTGACCACCGGCTGTTTTGATTTTCGCCGATTGGTTGAGACGAAGTGTAATCAGCGGCCGGTCGCACGCCAGCCACAAAAGATCGGGCGCTATCCGCTCCCGTTTTCCCGACCAAATCGGGAATTTTTCCCGATCACCTCGGGAGAGCGATCAGGCGGCCGCGGTCGGAACCAGCGCTTCCACGGTCAAACCGCTATCGCCGGAGACGACGTTGAGCGTGCCGCCCAGCGCCAGAATCCGCTCGCGCATGCCGACGAGGCCGAAGCCGAGCTTCTGGCCCGGCTCCATGCCGCGGCCATTGTCGCTGACCCGCACCCGCGCGCAGCAGCGGCCGTCCTGCGCCATCTGCTGCGCCGGCTCGATGACGACATTGACCGAGGTCGCGCCGGCGTGGCGGAACACGTTGGTGAGCGCCTCCTGCACGATGCGATAGATGGTGAGATCGGCGGTCTCGCCGGTGGTGCCCAGCGCGGGCGAGATCGTGGTCTCGATGGCGACGTCGGGATGCGATTCCCGCCACAGCCGCGACAGCGATTCGAGCGCCTGGCGCAGCCCGAGCTCGGCGAGGCCGACGGGGCGGAGGCGCTCCAGCACGCGGCGGTTGAACTGCTGCAGCGCGTTGATCTGCTCCAGCATGGCGCTGCCATGTTTTCGCACCGCCTCCGCATTCGGGACGCGTCCATCCGCCTGCTTCGCCAGGGCGCCGGCATGCGCCCGCAGCGAGAACAGATACGGCCCGAACTCGTCGTGGAGCTCGCGCGCGATCTCCTTGCGCTCGATGTCCTGGAGCGACACCGCCCGCTCGGCGAGGCGCCGCTTGTCCTCGACCGCCTCACCGAGGGTTGCGGCAAGGTGGTTGAGCTTGGTGCAGATTGCGGCGAGCTCCGGCGCGCCGCCCGGTGCGACGCGCGCCTCGTAATGTCCGCCTTCGAGCTTCCCCATTGCCTCCGCCAGCGACTGGAGTGGCGCCAGCGCCCGGCCAACCACTTTCATCATCAGGAAAAACAGTGCCAGCGCGATCGCCGTGCCGACCTCGAGCTGAGTCACGATGCCGTCCCAGATCTCCGCGATCTCGTCATCGGGATGCGAGGTGATCAGGAGCGAGCCGGGCTTGCCGCGGATCGAGACCGGCACGCTCACCGCGGTCTGCTCGGGATGGACCAGGCTGACGAACCAGGCCGGCGGCCCGCGCGTGTCGGCGTCAGTGTCAAGCCGGGGCGGCGTCTGCGCATTGCCGCCGGTGTCCCGAAGCGCGATGCTGACATGGCGCAGGCGGCTGAGGTCGCGCGCGATCTGGTTCAGCCTGGCATCCGGATCGGGCGCCTCGTTGAGATCGGCCACGATCATCTCGATGAATTCGCGCGCGAGCCGGATCACGCTCTGGTCCTCGGCCTGCACGCGGGGACCTGCCTCGGCGACCTGGCGGCCGATATTCACGGCGAGCCCCAGCGCCAGCAGCAGCGCCAGCAAGAGGTTGATGCGCCCGCGCAAGGATAGATTTTGCCACATTGGTGTCGCCCGTGCCTCGCGAAGCCTCGCCCGCCGCTGTCCGATGACGTTGACAGCGGCGAAGCGCCCGATATCTAATCGGAAGCGTACAGCAATCCCGGCCGGGCGCGAAACAGGCCGACGCTGTCACAAGGAAACGCCTATGCGCATTCTGATCGTCGACGATCATCCCATTGTCGCCTCCGGCTGCCGTGCCGTGCTGGCCGACGAGGGCGAGATCGAGATTTTGGAGGCCGCCGACGCCGAGGACGGCGAGTGCGTCTTCATCGTCGAACGCCCCGACCTCTGCATCATCGACATCAATTTGCCGACCGTCTCCGGCTTCGAGCTCGCGCGCCGCATCCTCGAGCGCGCGCCCGAGGCCCGCATCATCATGTTCAGCATGAACGACGACCCGGCCTTTGCCGCGCGCGCGATCGAGTGCGGCGCCAAGGGCTACGTCTCCAAGACCGGCGACCCCGACGACCTCGTCGAGGCGATCCGCGCCGTCGGCGGCGGCGGCACCTACCTGCCGAGCGCGATCGCGCGCAGCATCGCCTTCGCAGGACCGACGCTGGCGCAAAGCCCGCTGTCCAAGCTGAATGCGCGCGAGATGGAGATCCTGCGGCTGCTCAGCGCCGGCAAGAGCCTGTCCGAGATCGCCTGGCTGGTGCAATCGTCCTACAAGACGGTCGCCAACACCTCGTCCATCATGCGCCAGAAGCTCGGGGTGAAGACCTCGGTCGAGCTGGTGCGGCTGGCGATCGACAGCGGTGTTGCCTGACGCGGGCAGCTGCCACAAATTCGGTCACACAAGCGTTGCAATATTGATGTGGTGAGATGCCACGGAGTGAAGGCATGACGATTCAGACTGTCTCGACCAACAAATCCTACGGCGGCGTGCAGGGCGTGTATCGCCATGCCAGCCAGGCGACCGGAACCGACATGGTGTTCTCGGTCTATGTTCCCCCGCATGCCGACGGCGCCAAGCTGCCCGTGGTCTGGTATCTGTCCGGGCTCACCTGCACCCATGCCAACGTCACCGAGAAGGGCGAATTCCGCAAGGCCTGCGCCGAGCTCGGCCTGATCTTCGTCGCGCCCGACACCTCACCGCGCGGCGCCGACGTGCCGGGCGACGCCAACAATGCCTATGATTTCGGCTTAGGGGCCGGCTTCTATGTCGACGCCACGCAGGAGCCGTTCGCGCGCAATTATCGGATGTGGAGCTATGTCACGGACGAATTGCCCAAGCTCATCGCGGGAAATTTTCCCGTCGACGCCAAACGGCAATCGATCATGGGCCATTCGATGGGCGGCCACGGCGCGCTGACGGTGGCGCTGCGCAACCCGCACCGCTATCGCGCCGCGAGCGCCTTCGCGCCGATCGTGGCGCCCTCGCTCGTGCCCTGGGGCACCAAGGCGCTGACCGGCTATCTCGGGCCGAACAAGGACGCCTGGCGCGGCCACGACACGGTGGCGCTGATCGAGGATGGCGCGAAGTTTTCGGGCTTCCTGGTCGACGTCGGCGAGGCCGACAATTTCCTCAAAGAACAGCTGAAGCCCGAGCTGCTCGAAGCCGCCTGCAGCAAGGCGGGCATCCCGCTGACGCTGCGGCGTCAGGCGGGCTACGACCACAGCTATTATTTCATCTCGACCTTCATGGGCGATCATCTGCACTGGCATGCGGAGAAGCTGAAGGGGTGATCGGCTTTCTCCTCACCTCGTGATGAGGGATATCTCTCCGCGAGCGCAGTATCGTAGGGTAGGCAAAGCGAAGCGTGCCCACGATTTCTCTCGAATCATTGATTGATCGTGGGCACGGCGCAAGTGCGCCTTTGCCCACCCTACGATTCTGGAGGGTAAAGAGCGCCCCTACTCCCGCTTGCCGTAATTCGGCGCCAATAGCCGGTTGCGGATCAGGTAGCTCATCGTGCGGGTCCAGGCTTCATCCGTGTTGCCGCGCATGTCGGCGCTCGCGGCGGCGATCATGTTGCCGGTCTTCACGTCGCGCAAATAGATGTTGAGATTGATGATCAGGTTCGAGACCTTCTGCACCATGCCGGTGATCTCGAGGTCAGCGCCCAATTCGCCCGCGAGCTTGAGATCGCAGCCGCCGCAGGCCTGTAAGTTGGCGTGACGGGCGGCATCCCTGACCGGCGCGATGTCGAGCACCTGGAACCTGCCGGACTCCGTCAATTCCTTGCGCAACTGCTCGCTGATGAGCACGAGCCGCGCCTCTTCGGGCCTGGAGCCGTAGAACTCCCCGGGCAGGCTGGTGTCGATCAGCTCGAAATCGAACACGGCAAGCTTCGGTGGATCGGCGCGCGCGAGCGAAGGCGTCAACAGCAAAGCGGCGATCATCATCAATGCTCGCATGATCGTGATTCCAGGCCTCGCACGCGCGGGGACGAAATGCGGGGTTGCATGCCCTGACAAATTGGTCATGCTTGAAGCAGAGACAATTCTCTACCGGCGGTCAAGCGGGGGAGAACGCTTGGAGGAAACATGATCCGATGGTTGGCCGGCCTGATTGGCTTAGGTCTTGCTGCGACGAGCGCGCTCGCGGCGGAGCCTGCCCTGATCGGCGTCGGCTATCTCGGCGTCGCCGGCACCAGATCCACACTGTCGCTGGTCGAGCAGCCTGCGGAGAATGACGGCCTCGCCGGCGCGCGGCTCGCGATCGAGGACAACAATACCACCGGCAAATTCCTGGGCCAGCGGTTCGCGCTGGAAGAGCGCCGCATCAAGGAAGGCGAGGACGTCGTCCAGGCCGCGACCGCGCTCGCGGAGAAGAACGGCTTCATCATCGCCGACCTGCCCGCCGATGCGCTGCTGAAAGTCTCGGACGCCTTGCGCGACCGCGGCACGCTGCTGTTCAACGCGGGGGCGATCGACGAGCGGCTGCGCGAGGCCGATTGCCGCGCCAACGTGATCCACACCGCACCGACGCGCGCAATGCTGGCGGATGCGCTCGGGCAATATCTGGTTTGGAAAAAGTGGTCGCGCTGGCTGCTCGTGGTCGGCTCGCACGATGAAGATAAGCTGTTCGCCGATGCACTCCGGCGCACCGCCACGCGGTTCGGCGCCAAGATCGTTCAGGAGAAGACGTTCGAGGACAAGGGCGGCGCGCGCCGCACCGATAGCGGCGTGACGCTGATCCAGCGCCAGATGCCGGTGTTCACGCAAGGCGCGCCTGCTTACGACGTACTGGTCGCCGCCGACGAGAGCGAGGTGTTCGGCGCGTATTTGCCCTATCGCACCTGGGATCCCCGCCCCGTTGCGGGCTCGGCCGGCCTGGTGCCGCGCAGCTGGGACGCATCGCAGGACCAGTGGGGCGCGATCCAGATGCAGAACCGCTTCGTCAAGCTGAACGCGCGGCGCATGACCGCACTCGACATGCAGGCCTGGACCGCGGCCCGCATGATCGGCGAAGCCACCTCGCGCACCAATTCGGGCGACGTCAAGAAGGTGACTGATTTCATCAAGGGCCCGGATTTCTCGGTCGCCGCCTTCAAGGGCACGCGATTGACCCTGCGCGACTGGAATCTGCAGCTGCGCCAGCCCATCCTCCTTGTCGACGGCCGCATGGTGGTGTCGGTCTCGCCGCAGGAGGGTTTCCTGCACCAGGTCTCCGAGCTCGACACGCTCGGCTACGATCGTCCGGAGAGCAAATGCAAGCTGAAGTGAGAACGCAAATGTTGCGCATGTGGCGCGTGGGGCTTCTGTCCGGACTGGCGCTGGCGGCAGCACCTGCGCATGCGTTCATCGCCTATGTCTCGAACGAGAAGAGCAATACGGTCACGGTGATCGACACCGAGAGCTGGACCGTGACCAAGACCATCAAGGTCGGCCAGCGCCCGCGCGGCATCGATTTCACGCGCGACGGCAAATTCGTGATGGTCGCGGTCGGCGACGACGACACCATCCAGGTGATCGACGCCAAGACGCAAGCCGTGGTGGACAGCCTGCCCTCCGGACCCGATCCGGAATTGTTCGCGCAGGATGCCGCCGGCAAGATCCTCTACGTCGCCAACGAGAACGACAACACGGTGACCGTGATCGACCTCGAGAAGCGCGCCCGGCTCGGCGACATCCAGGTCGGCGTAGAGCCCGAGGGCATGACCATCAGTCCCGACGGCAAGACGCTGATCAACACGTCGGAAACGACCAACATGGCGCATTTCATCGACACGGCGTCGCGCCAGATCGTCGCCAACGTGCTGGTCGATGCGCGGCCGCGCTTTGCCGAGTTCAAGCACGATGCTTCCGAAGTGTGGGTCTCCTCCGAGATCGGCGGCACCGTCTCGGTGATCGACCCGAAGAAGCACGAGGTGATCGGCAAGGTCACGTTCGAGATCCCGGGCCTGAGGAAAGAGGCGATCCAGCCCGTCGGCATCGGCATGACCAAGGACGACAAGACCGCCTTCATCGCGCTCGGCCCCGCCAACCGCATTGCCGTGGTCGACGTCGCCTCGCGCAAGGTGACGAAATACCTGTTGGTCGGGCAGCGGGTCTGGCACATGGCGTTCACGCCCGACGAAAAATATCTGCTCACCACCAACGGCGTGTCGAACGACGTTTCCGTCATCGACGTCGCCGCGCAAAAGGTGATCAAGACGATTCAGGTGGGCGAACTGCCCTGGGGCATCACGATCGCGCCATGACCAGCCCCGCTCCGATTCCCGGGCCACAGGAGGCGCCGAAGCTAGAAGCGGCGGCGGTGCCGGCGCTGTCGATCGACGGCGTCAGTCATGCCTATGGGCAGCGGCGTGCGTTGATCAACGTCTCTTTCAACGTGCAGCCGGCGAGCTTTACCGCCCTGCTCGGCCTCAACGGCGCCGGCAAGAGCACGCTGTTCTCGCTGATCACGCGCCTGTTCGGCATCCAGAGCGGCCGGGTCGGCATTTTCGGCCACGACATCAGCAAGAGCCCCGGCGAGGCGCTGCGGCTGCTCGGCGTCGTGTTCCAGCCACGTACGCTCGATCTCGACCTGTCGCTGACCCAGAACCTGCTCTATCACGCAGCCCTCCACGGCATCAGCCGGAGCGAGGCCGCCGCACGCAGCGCCGAGCTGCTCGGCCGCATCGGGCTCGCTGACCGCGCCGGCAGCAAGGTGCGCGATCTCTCCGGTGGCCAGATGCGGCGGCTGGAGATCGCGCGGGCGCTGCTGCACCGGCCGCGACTGCTGTTGCTGGACGAGCCGACCGTCGGCCTGGATGTCAAGGCGCGCGCCGACATCATCAGCCAGGTCCGCCAACTCGTGACGGAGCAAGGCATCGGCGTGCTCTGGGCCACGCATCTGTTCGACGAGATCATGCCGAGTGACGACCTCGTGGTGCTGCACCAGGGCAAGGTGCTGGCGCAGGGGCCGATGAGCCGCGTCGTCACCGAGGCCGGCGCGCAGGACGTCAACACCGCCTTCATGCGCCTGACCGGCGCGCAAACCATGCCGGGAGGCGGCGCATGAGCAGCATCACCACGCGCGAGGTGCCGCGCGGCTTCTCGGTCCAGGAGTACCTCACCTGCCTTACCGGCATCGTCTGGCGCGAGGGGTTGCGCTTCCTGCATCAGCGCGAACGCTTCGTCTCGGCGCTGGTGCGGCCCCTGGTGTGGCTGTTCATCTTCGCCGCCGGCTTCCGTCAGGTGCTCGGCATCTCCATCATCCCGCCCTACGAGACCTACATCCTCTACGAGGTCTATATCGCGCCCGGGCTGATGGCGATGATCCAGCTCTTCAACGGCATGCAATCCTCGCTCTCGATGGTCTACGACCGCGAGATGGGCAACATGCGCACGCTGCTGGTGAGCCCGCTGCCGCGCGGGTTCCTGCTGTTCTGCAAGCTGCTGGCGGGCACGGCGGTGTCGCTGCTCCAGGTCTATGCGTTCCTGCTGATCGCCTGGTTCTGGGACATCACCCCGCCGTCGTCAGGCTATCTGACCGTGCTGCCGGCGCTGATCCTGTCCGGGCTGATGCTGGGCTCGCTCGGTATGCTGATCTCCTCCGGCATCAAGCAACTCGAGAACTTCGCAGGCGTCATGAACTTCGTCATTTTCCCGATGTTCTTCGCCTCGTCCGCGCTCTACCCGCTGTGGCGGGTGCAGGAGGGCAGCCCCTATCTGTACTACCTCTGCGAGGCCAATCCGTTCACCCATGCCGTCGAGCTGATCCGTTTTGCGCTCTACGGGCAAATCAACTGGATCTCGCTGGCAGTGGTCGCGGCTTGCACAATCGTCTTCATGATCGGCGCGATTCTGGCCTATGATCCCTCGCGTGGGCTGGCGCGACGGGGGCCCGCAGGAGGCGAAGGATGAAGGTTCTGGCGATGGCTGTTGTGGCGCTGGCGCTGTCGGGCACGGCCGCGCGCGCGGCCGATCCACGCTATCCCGACTGGCCCTGCACCCAGGCCAAGGTGCCGGAGATTTCGCTTGCCGCCGTCTGGGCCGGCCCGGCGCTCGACGACGTCCAGAACACATGGAAAGACGACGCCAAGGTCAGCGCACTGGTCGCAAAACTATCGGCGCGCAAAACGCCGCTCGATGAGGCCGAAAAGTCCGTGAAGGAATTTCTGGCCGCCTCCGCCACTGACAAGACCGCGAAGGCGAAGCTCCTGTTCGCCGGCCTGTTCGACACGCTCAATGCCCAGCGCTCCCAGGTGATGGCCGGGCTCGAACGCGTCAGCCGCAAGCAGCGCGAGGCCGCCGACAAGATTCGCGAGGAGGCGATCGCCCTTCAGGCACTGCAGGGCGCGACGCCGCGCGACGAGGCCAAGGTCGAAACGCTCAGCAACGAACTGATCTGGAAGACCCGCATTTTCGAGGACCGCAACAAGGTCGTGCGATTCGTCTGCGAGGTTCCCACCACGATCGACCAGCGCCTGTTCGCACTTGGCCGCGTGATCCAGCAGGAAATGGAATAGCGCCCGCCTCGCTGGAGGCCACGACAAGGTTCCCGGATCGGCCCGGTTAACCTTTGCCCGGCTATCTGCCGGAACCAAATCGATCTAGGATGGCTTGTCGAAGTGAACTCCAAGACGTCGGGAGGCCTCGATGGGAACCACCAGATTCATCTTTGCGGGCGCTGCGGCCCTCAGCATGCTCGCAACCAGCGCTCTTGCCGACGACATGACCGGAATGGTCATGCGGATCGATCGGCTCAACGGCACGATCTCGATCCAGCAGACGCAGAAGGGCACCGTCGGTGGTAGCGCTGGCGGCGCCGGCGCGCTCCAGGAGTACAAAACCAAGGACGCCGCGATGCTGGAGGCCGTTCATGCCGGCGACAGGGTGAACTATTCTGCGACCGACAACAACGGCACGGGCACGCTGACGAAGCTGCAGAAGCAGTAGGCGCTTGCTTCGCCTCTCCCCGTTCGCACCGCCGTCGTGGCCGGGCTTGTCCCGGCCATCCACGCTTGGCCACGCAGCGTGAAGAACGTGGATGCCCGGGACAAGCCCGGGCATGACGACGTCTACTGCTCGGGCCGCGGCTCCGGCTGCACCTCCTCTGTCGGAAGCTTGGCGCGCTCCCAGCCGTCGGTGCCGTCGGGGTACCAGGCGATGTTGGAATAGCCATACGCCAGCGCGCGCTTGGCGGCGTTCCAGGACATCCAGCAATCGGCGAGGCAATAGATCACCAGCAGCGCGGCCTTGTCGCCACGCGAGGCCTGTGCGAGGCCGCGCTGGAGATAATCGTCCATGGCTGGCGGCAAACTGCCG